>MWDT01000083.1 GCA_002070825.1 Verrucomicrobia bacterium ADurb.Bin122 | reverse complement strand
TTGTCGATAATCAGCGGCACGCCAGCCTCTTTTGCGATTTTACCGACCTCCTCGAATGGGAAGATGTTGAGGGCTGGATTTCCAAGGCCTTCGCCGAAAAAGGCTTTTGTGTTTGGGCGGAGGGCGCGGCGAAATGCTTCGGGATCGCCCGCATCGACGAACGTGACCTCAATGCCAAGTTTCTTGATGGTGTGGCGGAAGAGGTTGTAGGTGCCGCCATAGAGTTGGGCAACGGAGACGATATGGTCGCCGGCCCCGGCGATGTTGAAGATCGCGTTGGCGATCGCGGCCGCACCCGAGGCGTGGGCGAGGGCGCCACTGCCGCCTTCGAGCGCCGCGACGCGCTGCTCAAACACGTCGGTCGTCGGGTTCATCAGCCGCGTGTAGATATTTCCCATTTCTTTCAGGGAAAATAGATTGGCGGCGTGTTCGGTGTCGCGGAAGCAGTAGCTGCTGGTTTGGTAGATCGGCACGGTGCGCGAGCCGGTGGTGGGGTCCGGCACTTGGCCGGCGTGAAGGGCTTTGGTGCCCAGTCCTTTGTAGTTCATTGGAAATGGATTAATGCGTGGAGGGAGTCCGGCATTTGTGGATAACGGCGCAACGGCCGCTATTCGCCGATGATTTTAACGAGCACACGTTTGCGGCGGAGTCCATCGAACTCCCCATAGAAAATCTGCTCCCATGGCCCGAAGTCGAGCTTACCGGCGGTCACGGCGACGACGACCTCGCGGCCCATGATTGTGCGCTTTAGGTGGGCGTCGGCGTTGTCCTCGCCGGTACGGTTGTGATCGTATTGCGCATGAGGTTTTTCTGGTGCGATCTTTTCGAGCCAACGTTCGAAGTCGGCGTGCAGGCCGGACTCATCGTCGTTGATGAAAACGCTCGCGGAGATGTGCATGGCATTGACCAGACAAAGTCCTTCTTGGACACCACTTTCTAGAAGACAGGCCGTGACTTGATCAGTGATGTTGAGGTACGCGCGGCGGCGGGGAATCTCGAACCAGAGCTCCTTGCGGTAGGATTTCATGGAGGTGTGGAGCGTAGGCTTCGGCGTAGGAAAATCGAGCACCGGTTTCCAAGGGTGAGGGCGACGCAGGGGGCCTATTATAAGAATTTCTAACAATGATCGGTTTGCGGCACGAAATTTTCTAATTTCAGAGGGAAAAGGCGGTCGCAAAAAATGCGTTGCGATCGGCAATCGGTGCGCTGCCCATGTCGCTTGGCCTCGGTTAAGGTAGGCTTGTGATCAAGCCCCTCTCTTCAATCCAATCCACACTCGACGCCAACGAGGCCGTCGCAAATGTTGCTTACCGGGTTTGCGAGCTCTTCGCAATCTACCCGATTACGCCCTCGTCGCCGATGGGCGAGTGGGTCGATGAATGGTCGGCCAAAAAGAAGAAGAACCTCTGGGGGCACACCCCCGAGGTCATCGAGCTCCAGTCCGAAGGTGGCGCGGCCGGTGCCGTGCACGGCGCCCTCCAGGCCGGTGCGATCTCGGCGACGTTTACCGCGTCGCAGGGCCTCCTGCTCATGATCCCGAATCTCTACAAGATCGCGGGTGAGCTCCATCCTTTCGTGATTCACGTCACGGCCCGTGCGCTCGCTTCGCACGCGCTCTCGATTTTCGGCGATCACTCCGACGTCATGGCCTGCCGCCAGACCGGCGTGACGATGCTCTGCTCCAATTCGGTGCAGGAAGCGCACGATTTCGCTGCCATCTCCCACTCGGTCACGCTCAAGACCCGCGTGCCGATCATGCATTATTTCGACGGATTCCGCACCTCCCACGAGGTCCAGAAGATCTCCATGCTCAGCGACGACGACGTCCGCAGCATGATCGACATGGACACCGTGAAGACCTTCCGCGAGAACGCCCTCACGCCGGACCGCCCCTCCATCCGCGGCACCGCCCAGAACCCCGACGTGTTCTTCCAGGCTCGTGAGGCTTGCAATCCGTACTACAACGCCGTGCCCGCCGCCATGCAGGCCGCGTTCGACGACTTTGCCGCCCGCACCGGTCGCAAGTATAATCTGTTCGACTACGAGGGCGCTCCCGATGCCGATCGCGTGATCGTCACGATGGGCTCCAGCACCGACACCGTCGCCGAGACCGTCGCCTACCTCAACGCCAAGGGCCAGAAGACCGGCGTTGTCACCGTGCGACTCTTCCGCCCGTTCGATGCCGCCGCCATGCTGGCCGCGCTGCCGAAGACCGTGAAGAGCATCGCCGTCCTCGACCGCACCAAGGAGCCCGGCGCGCTCGGCGAGCCGCTCTTCCAAGATGTCGCCACCGCTCTCTACGAGAGCGATCGCTGCGGCAAGATCTCCATCATCGGCGGCCGCTATGGCCTCGGCTCGAAGGAATTCACGCCTGCGATGGTTAAGGCCATCTTCGACGAGCTCTCCTCGGCCAACCCGAAGAAGCGCTTCACCGTCGGCATCAACGACGACGTCACCGGCCTCTCCCTCCCGTACGACGAAACCTTCGACATCGAGAGCGCCGACACCCGTCGCGCGATGTTCTTCGGCCTCGGTGCAGACGGCACCGTCGGCGCCAACAAGAACTCCATCAAGATCATCGGCGAAGGCACCGAGCTCTTCGCCCAGGGCTACTTCGTGTACGACTCGAAGAAGTCCGGCGCGATGACCGTCTCGCACCTGCGTTTTGGCCCGAAGCCGATCCGCGCTCCGTACCTCATCAGCCAGTCCGACTTCGTCGCCGTCCACCACTTCCCGTTCATGGAACGCATCGAAGTGCTGGCCCAGGCCAAGGTCGGCGCCACGCTGCTCATCAATCTCGCCGTGTCGGCTGACAAGGTGTGGGACCATCTGCCCCGCGAAGTGCAGGCGACCATCATTGAGAAGAAGCTCAAGCTCTACGCGATCGACGCCTACTCGGTGGCCCGCGCCGCCGGCATGGGTGGCCAGATCAATACCGTGATGCAGACCTGCTTCTTCGCTCTCGCTGGTGTGCTCCCCCGCGATGAGGCCATCGCTGCCATCAAGGCGGCGATCAAGAAGACCTACGGCAAGAAGGGCGATGCCGTCGTGGCCAAGAACCACGCCGCCGTCGATGCCTCTCTTGCCTCCCTCCACGAGATCAAGGTCCCGGCCGCCGTTACGACCACGACTCCGCGCCAGCCTGTCGTGGGTGATGCCGCGCCAGATTTCGTCAAACGCGTCCTCGCGGTGATGATGGCCGGCGACGGCGATCGTCTGCCCGTCAGCGCCTTCACGCCCAACGGCACCTTCCCGCTCGCCACGACCAAGTGGGAAAAGCGCAACATCGCGCTGGAAATCCCCACCTGGGATGCCTCGCTCTGTATCCAGTGCAACAAGTGCGTCATGGTCTGCCCGCATGCGGCCATCCGCAGTGCAGCCTACCCGAAAGCCATCGGCGATACCGCGCCCGAGGCGTTCAAACGCACCGATCTCCGCGCCAAGGAACTCCCCGGCTACAACTTCACCATCCAGGTCGCTCCTGAGGATTGCACCGGCTGTACGCTCTGCGCCCAGGTCTGCCCGGCCAAGGACAAGACCGACCCGAAGCGCAAGGCCCTCATGATGGCCTCGCAGCCTCCGCTGCGCGAGCAGGAGAGCAAGAACTGGGACTTCTTCCTCACCCTCCCGCCGGCTCCCGCCGTGTTGCTCCAGGACAACGTCAAGGGCACGCAATTCCGCCAGCCCCTGTTCGAATTCTCCGGCGCCTGCACCGGCTGCGGCGAGACCCCGTACATCAAGCTGCTCACCCAGCTCTACGGCGACCGCCTCCTCGTGGCCAACGCCACCGGGTGCTCCTCCATCTACGGCGGTAACCTGCCGACCACGCCCTACACCACGGACGCCAACGGCCGCGGCCCGGCTTGGTCCAACTCGCTCTTCGAGGATAACGCCGAGTACGGTCTCGGTATCCGCGCGGGCGTCGACCAGCTCGAAGTCCAGGCATACCGCCTCCTCGGCGAAGTCGCCGGCCTGCCCGCCGCCCTCGTTGAAGCCATTCGCTCCGCCGACCAGACCACCGATGCCGGCATCGCCGCGCTCCGTGCGAAGGTCGCCGAGTTGAAGGGCCTCCTCGCTGGCGCCACGGAGCAAAACGCCAAGTCGCTCCTCCAGCTCGCCGACTACCTCGTCAAGAAATCCGTCTGGATCCTCGGCGGTGACGGCTGGGCCTATGACATCGGCTTCGGTGGCCTCGACCACGTCTTCGCAAGCGGCCGCAAGGTCAACATCCTCATCCTCGACACCGAAGTGTATTCGAACACCGGTGGCCAGTGCTCCAAGTCCACCCCGATCGGCGCCATCGCCAAGTTCGCGGCGGGCGGCAAGGAGACCGGCAAGAAGGATATCGGCATGATCGCCGCCAGCTACGGCAACGTCTACGTCGCCAAGGTCGCCTTCGGCGCCAAGGACACGCAGACCGTGCAGGCCTTCATCGAGGCTGAGCGCCACCCCGGCGTCTCCGTCATCATCGCTTACTCGCACTGCATCGCGCACGGCTACAACCTCGCCAGCGGTCTCTCCCAGCAAAAGATGGCGGTCGATACCGGCTACTGGCCGCTGTACCGCTACGACCCGGCTCGCATCGAAAAGGGCCAGTCGCCGATGGTGCTCGACAGCGCTGCGCCGAAGACCCCCGTCAGCGAATTCATGGGCAATGAGCTCCGCTTCAAGGCGCTCTCCAAGATGAATCCCGAGCAGGCTGCCGCCCTTGCGCAGCGCGCTCAGGAGTCCGTCTCGGCTCGCTTCGCCGGCTATCAGCACCTCGCGGCGGCCTCGGCTCCGAAGCCCACTGAGGCTCCGGCCGCTCCGGCTCCCACGCCCAAGCCTGGCGCCTAAGCTTCGGTCCTTCTCTAGATCTCAAGAGTGCGCAGCTCACGCTGCGCACTCTTTTTTTGCCTAGTTGGGTTGCCCGTTGCCGCTGTGCGAATCCCTTGCGGATAACCCCATGAACCTCACCGCCTCTTACCTCGGGCTGACGCTCAAAAACCCGATCATCCCCGGTGCGTCGCCTCTCGCGGACAATCTCGACAATGTCCGTCGCCTTGAGGATGCCGGTGCCCCTGCGCTTGTGCTCCGCTCCCTTTTCGCCGAGCAGATCGAGGGGAACCAGATTGCCGTCGACCGCCACATCACGCGATGGCAGGACACGTTTGCCGAAGCCACCAGTTTCTTCCCTCGCATGGACGAGTACGACTTTGGCCCCGATGAATACTTGGGCCACATCGCCAAAGTGAAAGCGGCCACGCGGCTTCCGATCATCGCCTCGCTCAATGGCACCAATCTCGGGTCCTGGATCGAGTACGCTCGCGATATCGAGCGAGCCGGCGCTTCCGCCCTTGAGCTCAACACCTTCATCACGCCGACCAATGCCCTCGCGATGTCCTCCGAGTTGGAAAATCGTGTCGTCGAGATCGTCGCTGCCGTGCGCAAGGTCGTTCGCCTGCCCATCGCCGTGAAGCTCTCGCCTTACTATACTTCGGTGATTCACTTCGCCCGCCGGCTCCAGGCTGAGCGCGTCGATGGACTTGTCCTTTTTAACCGTTTCTTTCAGCCGGAAATCGATCTCGATGCACTGGAGGTCGTGCCACGTCTCGATCTGTCCACCTCAGAGGACCTGCGGCTTCGGTTGCGCTGGCTTGGACTGATGCGCGATCAGGTCGATCTCAGTCTCGCGTGCTCCGGCGGCGTGCACACCCCCGACGAAATTGTCAAAGCGCTCTTCGCCGGCGCCAATGCCGTGCAGGTCGTTTCCGAATTGCTCACTCGCGGGCCGGGACGCTTCGCCGAGCTGCTCAACGGCCTTGAACAGTGGATGGAGGAGCATGAGTACGAATCCGCTGGCCTGATGGTTGGTGCCCTCAGTCTGCGCAGTTGCCCCGATTCCGAGGCCTATGAGCGCGGCAATTACCTGCGCACGCTCCAACTCTGGCGCAACTGAGCCGTGCTTCACGCCCGCTCTGATGCGACTTGCTCAGTGTTTGCTTCCCACGCGATGGCGCCGGTTTGACAACTCTGTGTCTGCCTCGCGCAATCGCCGCATGGCCGACGACTCCTTTTTCACCCTCGCAGATTTGCGCGCGTGGTCGCGCACTGGCACCTGGCTCGCTGTCGTCGGCCACCCGATCAAGCACTCGCTCAGCCCGACGATGCACAACGCCGCGCTCGCGCAGCTCGCCGCCTCCGATCCGCGGCTGGCCGACTGGCGCTATACGCGTTTTGACATCGATCCCGTCGATCTGCCGGAGGCGTTGACGCTTTTCCGCGAAAAACGTTTCCGCGGGCTCAACCTCACCGTGCCACACAAGGTTATCGCCTTTGACCGCGTGGCCGACATCGATCCCGCCGCCCAGCCCATCGGCGCCATCAACACGCTTTTGCTCACCGACGCGGGGTGGCGCGGTTTCAACACAGATAGCTACGGGGTCGCCTCCGCGCTGCATGCCGATCTCGCCGTCACGCTGCCCGGCGCTCACGTGGTCCTGCTCGGTGCCGGCGGTGCGGCTCGTGGCGCCGCCGTCGAGTTTCTCCGGCAGGGCGTTGCCTCACTCTGGATCGCCAACCGTACTCGCGCCAATCTCGACACGTTGCTCGCCGACCTGCGCCCGCTCGCCGGCGCCGCTACGCTTCATGGGTTTTCGCCCACGGAAATTCCCGCTGGTCTTCCGGCCGGCGCCATGGTCGTCAACGCCACCTCGGCCGGTTTGCGCGCCGACGATCCGGCACCTATCGATTTGTCGCTCCTGCCGCGTCCGCGTGCGGTGTTTGACATGATCTATAACCCGCCGCGCACGCCTTTGCTCCGGCAAGCGGAGGCTCTCGGGCTGCAGCATGCGCATGGCCTCTCGATGCTCGCTTATCAAGGCGCCCGCGCTTTGGAGATTTGGAGCGGTATCCCTGCGGCCCGGACTGCGCCGACTATGCTGGTGGCCGCCCGCGCGGTCTTGGGCTTTTGAGTCACGTCTCGTGAGAGACGGGGCTCTATCTGGCTTAATTTTCTAAGAAGCCACATATGACGTTAAAAGTGTAATAATCGACTTAATAAGTCATTAGTGGCGCTTTCCATTTAATGCGTCATTTATGGTTCTTTGCCTTGATAAAATGGCTTTATAGGCCATAATTGGCGTTATGAGATTTGAGGAATGTGTGGGCGATGATGCGGTGGCGGTCGAGTTGGGCCGTCGCCTGACGGCCATTCGGCTGGCGCAAAATCTCTCCCAACGCCAACTCGCGGATGCTGCTGGATTGGGGCTACGCACGATCCAACGGCTGGAGCAGGGCGCAGTGGCCACGCAGCTTTCGGGGTTTCTCCGCGTCTGCCGCGTGCTCGGGTTGCTGGCGCGCATTGACCGCATTTTTGAAGAGCCGCCACCGAGCCCGATTGAGCAGTTGAAACTGAGCGAGCGCCGCCGTCGGCGGGCCTCCGGTCGGCGCAAGCCGTCCGTGGTGTCGGAGGATGCGTGGACGTGGGGGCAGTCGTCATGATCGCCCGCGTCAGACTTTGGGGCCGCGACATCGGTGCCGTCGCGCAAGGCGAGGGCGATGCGGTGGCGGCGTTTCAATACGCGCCGGATTTCGTCCGCTCGGGTATCGAGGTCTCTCCGCTCGCGATGCCGTTGTCGTCGCAGGTGTACCAGTTCCCGGCGTTGGCGCCGCGCTCTTTCCACGGGCTTCCGGGGTTGCTCGCCGATTCTCTACCCGACAAGTTTGGCAACGCACTCATCGATGCCTGGCTCGCCCGGCAGGGGCGCGCGGCGGCGAGCTTTGGCGCGGTCGAACGTCTCTGCTACACGGGTACGCGTGGTATGGGCGCGTTGGAGTTTTCTCCGGAGATGGGGCCGCGTGCGCAAAAGGCCTCGAAGATCGAGATTGATGCGCTGGTCGATCTCGCCTCCGAGGTGCTGGCGAATCGCGATGCCTTGACCGGGAGCTTCCAGCCACAGTCGCGCGAGAAGGCGTTGACCGACATCCTTCGCGTGGGCACTTCCGCCGGCGGCGCGCGTGCCAAGGCCATCATCGCTTGGAATGAACAGACGCAGGAGGTGCGGTCCGGGCAGGTTCGCGCAGGCGAGGGCTTCGAGTACTGGTTGCTAAAGTTCGACGGTGTGCAGCGCAACCGGGACAAGGAGCTCGACGACCCGGAGGGCTTCGGCGCCATCGAATACGCGTATCACCTGATGGCGCGGGCCGCTGGCATCGAGATGAACGATTGCCGTTTGCTCGAAGAAAACGGTCGCCGCCATTTCATGACGAAGCGCTTCGATCGGCTGCCCGACGGCGAAAAGCTGCACATGCAGTCTCTCGGCGC
>MWDT01000082.1 GCA_002070825.1 Verrucomicrobia bacterium ADurb.Bin122 | reverse complement strand
TCGTGCTGCGCTGCACGCCGTCGATGTCGATGGATTCGGGCAGCTCTTTCCCCTCGGCGAACTTCGCTTCTACCCCGCTTTCCTCCAGGAGCTTGCGCAGGACCTCTTCCTGCTCGTCGGCCATGGCGTCGTAGTCGTCGCGGACCGGCTCGGCCTCCGCCTTGCGCGCCTTCTCGGACGCATCCTTGAGATCGGCGGCGTCGTGGCGGTAGCTCGGACTCCCCGCCTTCTGAATCTCCTTGGCGACCTCCGGAGCGCCGCCGCCTTCCGCTCTGACATCGGCGTCGATCACGCGCTCGGGGTTGATTCTGGTCCCTGCCTCTTCCTGGAACGACGCGACCGCCTCGGCGTTCTGGCGGGTCGCTTCGGGCGCCGCGCGGAACTTCTCAGCCGGGCCGTCCAGCGTGGACACCTTCGCGATCGCCTCTTCAAACGCGATCTTGCTGTTCCAGTTCTTGCGCGCCTCCACGAACGACGAGACAAAACGCTGCATCCGCTCCGGCTGGTCATGAATCTCCATCGCCACGCGAGCGGCTTCAACCTGGGTCGGCCCCATCTTCGACAGCGCGCCGGATTCGATGCTCTCGGCGACGGAAAGGCCCTTCTGGCGATCCTTGGCGATGGCGTCGAACACCTTCACCAGCGGCATGATCCCGGCTGGATCGGCGGCGACGGCTTCCTGGGAAGCCTGGATCGCACGGGCCACGGAGACCGAGAACGGATCCGCGCCCTCGTCGGCAGCGCGAAGGATCGGGCGATCCCCTAACGCATCGCGGACAGCCTGGGAAACGCGCTCCGGCGTCGCTGCAGGTTCCTCGAGCCGCACCACGGCCTCGGCGTCATCGGCAGCTCGCACTACCTCATCGTCGATCTCTGCCGTCTTCTCGGGTGCAAATGCTTCGCGGAGCGCCTTGTCCTGATCTTCGATCTTCTTCCACTCCAGCGATTCGGTACCGAAATGCTTCTTGATCCATCCGCGAGAAGATCGGTCTGCCAGCTTGGCGGCGGCATCTGCAAGCGCTCCGGTTCCGCCCTGGATCGCACCACCAAAAATCGCGCTCGTGCCGATTTCGGCCAGCGCGTCCTCCATGGTATAGTCGTCGCCAAAGCCCTCTTTGACGAGGCCAGTCAACGGCGCGGACATCACACCGCCCACTGCGCCTTCAACGGCACCAACAGCCGCGCGCGCGCCGAGACGGCCAAGCGCTCCAGAACGTGCAGATGCGCGGGCGATGATCGCGGCCTCCCGGGAAGCGCCAACGATCGGGACGAAGTTCAGGAGGCCCATCGCCGGATCAGCAAATCCGCCTCCGACGCCGCCGACGAAGTTTGCGACGCCGGACGCGCGGGAGATCACGTCTTCGCGTTCCTGCCGGTCGCGGCGCAAGGTGACGAGCATTTCCGCTTGAGCGTCGGTCAGCCCGGTTTCCGGAACGTCAATGTCCGCGAAGCCCTCGGCGGCGATGTACGCCTTCGCCTCTTCCTGGGAGAGCAGGCGCCCGGTTTTGCCAGCCTTGCGCACCTCGTTGAGCAAGTAGCCGCCGAACACCGGGCCCGAGATCGCGGTCTCTTCGAACGACGCAACAAGGCCGCGCCCGAATCCCACAGGAAGGCGCTGGGGATCGGGCGAATCGTAGCTTGAGGCGTCGACGAAGGTTTGCATCCTATCTCCTGAACTGGCGGTCTCGCGGCGCTCCTGGAAGCGGCTGCATTGGCTTCCTCAAATCTATACCTTCCGGGATTCGCCCGGCCTGATTGCGCTGCTGCGGGATCGGCTCTGGCGCGGGCTTCGCGTCTGGCGTCGGCGGCGCGATGAACCAATTGGACGCAGCTTCCAAAGCTCGCGACACGAAGCCGGGGCCGTCCTCCTCCGGCATCTCCGCGAGATCCGCCGCCTCGGCCCACGAGATCTTGACCAGCTTTCCGTCCTTGGTCCGTACCGGCGCGGATCCAAGCATGAGCACGAGGCCATCATCTTCGGGAGAGGTCACCCACCCGCCCCGTTCCTTGATGTCGGCGCGGAAAACGGCTTGGGACCGGTCTGCTTGGAACTCCATTGCCGGCAGGACTTGGCGCAGCCATTTTTTGGCGCCGTCCACGACGTCTTCGGGCTCCTGATTGAGAGCCTTTCCGCGCCACGTCTTCGGAACGCGGATTACGTCGCTGTTGTAGACTGCCTCGCCACCGAATGCGGAGATCGCGCGATCCGCCTTGAAGAACTCCACATGATTTCCCACCAACTCCGCGAAAGCATGGCGCGCGGCCACCTCGGGCGTCGCTCCGGACTGCGCAGCTTTGAGAGCCGCCAGCTTGACTGCGCCGTCTCGGAGCTGCGCCCACGCCCTGGCGCCGCCGTCGGCGCTTGTGGATCGAAGCGAATTCTGGTAGTCCGCGAACTCTGCGTCCACTGCGTTTTCAATCCCCTTCCTTGCCGGGATGTCCGTCAGCGTGGGCCACGTCTTCGACGCTGCGGCGAGCTGTTGCCGGACGCCAAGTGTCGCGGGATCGCTGGCGAGCTGGCCAACCCAGAGCGCTTCAGATGGGAGGTCCTTCGCAAGCTGGCGCAAGACGCCGCTGTAGTGCTGGCCGTAGACTGTGGCGAGCTGAGACATCGTTTCGGCTGCACGGAGCGGGCCGTCCGCCTGGCCGTACCAGCTGGACTTGATCGCGTCTGCCTCGTTCTGCGGGAGGATCGCGGGGGTTTCGACGCCTTGCGCCTTCTGGAAGGAAGACACCTCGGCGACATAGGCGTCGACGGATGCCCGGATGTTGACAGCCGGAACGCCTGGCGTCTGGAGTGCGATATCCAGCGTTTCCTTGGCACGCTTCACTGACGGATTATGCCGAACGGCGTACCCGGCTGGATCGGCCGCGATCTGCTTGTCGATGCTCTCGTTTGCGGCCTTCGCGAGCTTGTAGGCATCGCTCTTGGCGTCGAAGTCGTATCCCGCCGCTCCAGTCCCGGCCGGGTCGCGCTTGGCGACTTCAGCGTCACGCTGTGCCTTTGGCATGTTCGCCATCTCGCGAACGAACGGCGCCATTTCCTGGTACGGACGAAGCAACGCCATGCGCACCACTGCGGCCTGCGGGTCGTAACCTGCGGCCAGGTAGTCGTCGATGGTGACGGGATCTTTGATCTCCGCACCGGTGGCCGCTGCGGTCTTGGTCGACGCTTCCCGCGCGTGCAGCTCGTCGCGGTTCTGCTGGGTGCGGGCTCGTGCCGCCTGCGCGACGTAGCTTTCCGCCTGGTTGCGGAACTTGGCGATCTGCTCCGGGGTGGCGTACTCCAGCGCCTGGATCTTGATTCCCTCTTCCTGGATCGCTTCGTACTGGTCGGATCCGTCGCCCTTGATTCCCGCGCGATTCATGATCTCGGCGACGTATGGAACGGTTTCTTGCGGCTTTGGAAGGAACTCGCGCCAATCATTCGGGCGGCCTGCGGCTTCCGCCTTGCGGATCGCGCTCGAAAGATTTCCAGGTCCAGCGTTATAGGCCGCAAGAGCTTTTTCGACCGATCCGAAACGCTCGATCTGCTGCGCGAGGTAGCGGGCGCCGCCGTCGATGTTCTGGTCTGGGTCGGACGGGTCCACGCCGAGGTCGCGGGCGGTTCCTGGCATGAGTTGAAGTAGACCTTGCGCGCCCTTGGGCGAGACAGCACGTTCATCCCCCACGCTTTCCTGCTTCATGAGCGCGATCAGAATGGACGGGTCCAGGTCGTACTTTTCCGCCGCCGCCCGGAGCTTCGAATCCCACTTCCCGCCGGAGATCGGTTTGCCGTTGGCGCGGTTGGTTCCAGCCTTGCGCACAAAGTGAATGCTGCCAGCGCCATCGATGGCGTTGAGCAGATTTTGCGCATCCTCGGGATTCTGCAAATGTTGCTCGAAGACGGTTTCGGCCAGGTCTTGGCGCTTCTTCTCGGCCAGCGCTTCGGCCTGGTTCGGCGGAAGGAGAGCAAGCCCTGCGTCCGCCTCCATCTCGCGGACCAGCTCGAAGGCTTTGGCGTCGGCATCAAGGGCCGGGAGCTTTTGAAGGATCTTCCGATTCGTGTCGATCTTCTTCTCGAAGTCGAATTCCGTCTTGACCGCGCGCGACGCTTCGCGGTACTGGAGCGCCGCGAGCTGGAAGGACTGGCGCTGGTTCGAAAGTTGCGAATCCAGGGCGTTCCCGAAGTACGGATTTCCCGCCGGCGCAGAACCCTTCACCTCGGCGTCGATCGCGGCCTCTTCCTTGCGCCATTCTTCCAGGAAGTCGGCGCCGGCTGGGATTTGACGCTTCATCTCGGCCATCCGCTCGTGCTTGCGTAGCAAGGCATCCGTTGCCGCGTTGTCCGCCCACTCCTTCGCCTCCACGCGCCTCAGCGCATCCTGCTGGCGGTCGTAGGCGTCCAGCGCCGCCGCCTGCGCATCGCGCTTGCGCTGGATCGTGGCACCCGCCACGCTGGCCGCATCGGTGACGGCATTGGCAAGGCCGGTCAGCATCGCGCCGGATTGGTCGGTCGGACCAACAGCGACGCGGCGCTCTCCGGACGGGGTGGACGTATGTTGCTCGTAGGTCGGAATCTTGGGCATCGGTCAGCCTCCGTAAAAACGGGACGCGGTGGAAAGGATGTTCGATGCCGCGCCGATGTACGAGGCTTTTTTGGTGTTCGACGCTTGCTGTCTGAACTGGCGCGCTTGGTCGGCTGCATCCGCCGCCCGGAGCGCCGCTTCCATCCGCGTGTTGGCTACGTCCGCTTCCATGTTGCGCGCAGACTCGGCCACCAGCGCGGCATTGGTCCCGCCTGCACCTAGTCCAGATTGGGCGATCGCGGCCCGCTGGGCGCCCATCACTCGCCCGCCCTGGCGCCGGACCATCCCGACGTCGGACTCTCCCTTGCGGATTGCTGCGCGGGCGTTCGCTTGCGCGCGTTCAGCTGCCAGGCGCTGCGCTGCCGCGTCCTCGGAGCCCTGCGAGAGTCCGCCCACGGTCGAGAGAATCGAGGATCCGAGCTTGATTCCTGCCAGGATTGTCAGAGGGTCCATCTATCGCACCTCACGTGTCGGAAATCAGGTCAGCAACGATCGAGATGATCGTCATGGGCAGCGGCTGGCGGTTCTCGATCACGATCGTTCCGTCTGGCCCGTTTCCGGTCACGAAGTCGCGCCGGTCGTCGCCGGTCACGGCCGGCACGGGAGCATTCATCCGGTCGGACGGCTTGCGGAAGGTGAATTCCCTGGATGCTATCCCGTTTCCGATCCAGCACCCAACAGACTCCAGGAACCGGAGCGTCGTATGTGAGATTCGCTTGATCTTGCCGATCGTGGTGGACGTCTCCGCGCCAAGCTCGATCCGCATCGTCTCCAGGAGTTCCCACGCGGGGATTCCGATTGTGACTTTGCATGCGTGCTCCTGGAGCGTCGCGACCCCGTCGACCACCTGGACTTGCGGATGCGCGCAGCCGTCGGCCAGCACATCCACTGTCCGTCCGTCAAGGTGCGCGACCGCGAACGCTGTGCGTCGGATCTGCCAGCATTGCGCGGGTGTGGCGCGGAATCGCTCCGGGACCGCGCGCAGGGGCCGGACTGCGATCTCGGTAGCCGACGCGAAGGATTCCACGAGCAAGTCGATATACTCGCCGCTATCCTTGGGGCCAGGGATCGGGCCAGGGGCGCTCTCGACCAGCCGAACCACGTCGCCAACCATGTCGGCTGTGAACGCGGATCCCGCCACGCCAAACAGGAGGGCAACGCTTTCCAGTGTCAGGAGCTCGGACTCGTCCCAGAGCGTGCCGCCCGTCAGGTTCAGCCCGTAGTTATCGCCGATCACGGATCCATCGAAGTGGATCAGCGAATCGCTGTACCGTGCCTCGCGCAGGTCGCCGCCGTCCTGGTGAGCATCCGCAAGGTATTCGATTGTGCGCCGGTACTGCGGCACGCCAGCGCCGTCGTCGCTACTGTACCGGAGCGCCGAGAGCCAGAGGTCATCAATCAGGCCGGATGGAGACGGTATGCACGCTATGCCTCGAATCTTGTCTCCGTCGATGGTTCGGTGAGGATGCCACCCGAAGACATCCTGGTCGGCATTCCAGGTCAAGCCAACGAGGTCGCCCGCGCCCGTGGTCAGCCAGAGGACTTTCCATGGCTCGTTCTGCCAGGCCATTTCCGTGAATCCGCTGGCTCCGATGTGGTCGGCGATGGCGGATAGGTCGATGGACCTCCATCCCTCGCTTGTTCGCCCCAATGCATGCAGCCGCTTTCCGCCCTTACCGATGTAGAGGATATGGTTGTCGACCGTGACCGCCTCGACGTTGTGCGAGCCGAACGTGGTCACCTGGTCGATGCGCACGTTCCCGGGGCCGAACACGGCGTCGGACGCCTCGCGCACCTCGAAAACGCCAACTTTCGACCCGATGATGAGTGAGTCTTGCGAGACCATCCATTCGGTCGACACGAGCTGGCGGGAAGGGATCTCCACGGATACGCATTGGTCGGCCGTGATGTGTCCGGATCCGTCGTACTGGCGGAAGCTGCGGAATTTTCCAGCGACGGAGAAGAACAGCTTACCGCCGCACGACAGGACGAGGCGAGAGCGCCAAAGAGCCAGGTTATCGGGATAGGCCGCGCCGGGCTCCGGATTCTTGCCGGTAGCAACCGCGGCCCACGCCCAGCGCGAAGTCTTGAACTTCGGCGCGTTGGTCATGTCCCAATAGACGGAAACCGACTCAAACCCAGGGCGACCAGGGACCGCCGATGGATTCGATTTGATCTGGCATGAAAAATGGCCGTTCCCGATGTAGCCCATCTGCGCCTTGTATCCGACATCCGTTTTGGGCGAGTAGATGGCGCCGTACTCATGGAGAGGCTCGGTGTTCAGCACCGCTTTGTACGGGCTGACCGTGACGAGCACTTGGTACCATCTTCCCTGGTGCCGCACGATTTGGCCATGGTCAACGACGAGCCCAGGCGCCCACTCCTTGAATGTGAAGTTTCCGGCGTCGTCCTTCATTTCGAAATCGTCGGGGTTGAACACGAGCCTCCGACCCAGCGCGCCAGCGAATGTGCCGGTGGGCGCGATGAGTTCGTTCAGGAGAGGAAGGCTCCCGATCTCGACACTTCCAGCCGTCTCGATGATGACGTTCTTCTCGGGCTCGTAAGCCTGGAACGGCGGGGTGTCGTAGTTCTGGACGTATGGCGTCGGGTTGGAGTCGCTAAGAACGCCGTGCGGGCGCCCGGTGTTGTTGAACAGGTTGAACTGAATGACCGTCGACTCGTTGTTCGTCAGGACGATGGCGGGGGAACTCCCGTCGTCGGCCATGTAGAGGTCGCGGCCCTTCTGCGCGCGCGAGATCTTCGACGTTCCGTCAGCTCGCCGGGCATCCTCGTAGAACGGATAGCTGAGAGACCAAACCGGCACCTCCGCGCGATTGCGGAAGACCTTCACGCGCTCCGACTTCTTGCCGATCACGTAGATCCACGCCTCGTCGCCAGATACGTCGTGCGGCACGAGCACGGGGCAAGCGCTGGAGTCGTCGACGCCTGCGCCGTTGTCCTTCGCCAGCACGGTTCCGGGTCGCCGAGTCACGGCGCCATGCACCACGGGGATCGCGTTTTGAGATCGCTTCAGACCGTGGGCGTACTTGACGTGATCGACGCGGCCACCAAACAGGGGGGACAGCTCGCCAGCGTTGAATGACGCCTTGAGGTACGACGCCGAAGTGCCACCCATTACGATTCCCTCTCAGCAAACCAAGTGGAGTCCTGGGCGAACTGCGGGGGTGCCTGGATCGCGGATCTCTGCTTTGCCGTCTCGACGGCCATTTGGTACTCGCGGAACAGGAGCTGTTCGCGGCCCTCGCGAAGCGGGGTCAGCGTGTAGCACAAGGCTTGCGCCATCTTGATCGCGAATGCGTTACGGAACCCAGAGTCCCAGAGGTTTGGATCGGTCACGCGAGCCACATAGACGATCCGCAACGGCGCTGGAAGATCCGTCAAGATCTGCCCCGCCTCGATTTCGAATGTCGCCAGCGCGTCAGGGCGGTAGTCGGAAGTGTCCTGCGCGTTCTGCCCGACCACGTAGGACAGCGCGAGGAAATCAGCGGGAACCGGGAATGCGCGAGCGAAGCCGAACGCCGGGGGCGTTGCGGATGCCGGGAGAGAAGCGCGTTTGGTGGCGAATTTCCAGTTGTTCGCGGAAAGCTCCGCGTCGAGCAGGAGGTCCCAGACGGCGGACGCTTCTTCCGCCGCCTTGGAGTCTTCGCCCATGTCCTGGATCCGAGCTTCGCCGAGCCTGGTCAAGGCGTGGTTCACGATGTCGACTTGCGAGGCCATGAGTTCCCTCCGT
>MWDT01000081.1 GCA_002070825.1 Verrucomicrobia bacterium ADurb.Bin122 | reverse complement strand
TCGATTTCCGTCAGAAGTGATAACTCACTGTCCTAACACAAGTACAGTATCTAGACGGCAACCCCACAGAACCAAAACACTACATGAAAAAGAGAAACATGCGCCGGGCTCTGGCGCTCATGTCCGCACTCCCACTGGGAGTCGCGTTGCATGCACAAACCGCCCCGGCCTTACCCACCAACAGTGCCGCCGACGCGAACGCCTCCGACGCGGACGCCGACATGGTCACGCTGGACCCGTTCACGGTCACGGCGGAGCACGAGGGCTACCAAGCCGTGGATACGCTCGCTGGTGGGCGCGTCCGCACCGAGCTGAAAGATACACCGGCTGCCCTCACGGTGGTCACGAGTAAGTTCCTGCAGGATCTGGGCGTCACCAATGCCGAGAAATTGCTGATATATACGAACAACACCGAAGTCTCCGGTCTGGGCGGCAATTTCTCCGGTTTGGCGAATCGTGGTTCGGGCGTGAACGTCTCGAGCCCTGCGGAAGCGTCCCGGTTGGTCAACCCTGCCGGCACCAATCGTGCGCGCGGTTTGACCGCGATGGACAACACCCGCAACTACTTCCCCAGCGATATTCCGTGGGACGGGTACAACATCAGCCGCGTGGATATTTCCCGTGGCCCGAATTCGTTCCTGTTCGGCGTCGGCAGCCCCTCGGGTATCTCGAACGCCTCGACCAACGAGGCGATGTTTACCGACAAGGGCAACGTGGAGGTCCGCTACGGCTCCTTCGGTTCGACGCGCGAGTCGCTCGATTACAACAAGGTCCTCATTCCGAATGAACTGACGGCCCGAATCGACTTGGTGAACGACAAGACCCTGTACCGTCAGGAGCCTGCCTACAATCACACCAAGCGTGCGTACGGGGCGCTGCGTTTCGATCCCAAGTTCCTGAAGACCGATTCGGCCCACACGAAGATCCAGGCGAACTACGAGTACGGCGAGGTGAAGTCCAACAACCCGCGCACTCTGCCGCCGATCGACTACGTGACCGGCTATCTCAACGATCCGAAGGCCAGCGCGACCGGCTACAATCCGTGGACCTACGTCCTCGAGAACAACCAGCCGCTCTCCTCCGTGACTGCCTGGACCAACAACGGCTCCCTGGGCAACGAATACCAATGGGGCTCCAGCCCGCATTACTACTGGGATGCCGAGACCGGCTCCTTGCTGCGTGGTTCACAGGCGAGCTGGTCGGCGCCGACCAGTGCCAACTATGGCGCCGCGGCAGCGGGGCTGAATAACATCTACCACGTCCACACCGTCGGGTATGGCGACTACGCGAAGGCCGTGAATTACTACGACCCCACCCAGTACAAGGGCGCGTACACTGGCACCGTCACCTACCTGGATCAGACGCTCTCCGACGACTCCGTCTACGACTTCTATAACAAGCTGATCGATGGCGATAACAAGCAGGAGTGGCAGCGTTGGAACACGTACCAGTTCAGCGTCGTGCAGAGCCTGTTCGACAACCGACTGGTCATCCAGGCGGTGGCTGACCATCAAGAGTACCAGAGCGGCCAGGAAGGCTTCTTGAACTCGCGCACCCCGGTCATCGTGCTCGATCTCGACCAGTATCTGCTGACCTATCCGAGCTGGCTCTCCGGCGCGGAGACCAACCCCAACCTGGGCCGGCCCGTGACCTTCGGTAGCTCCGGCTCCGGCAGTCGGGATCGCTCCGAGCGGGACAACTATCAGGTCACCGCGGCCTGGAATCTGAACATCGAGCGCGACTTTGGCTCCAAGGGCCTCCTGGCCCGGATCCTCGGCCGTCACGATTTCACGGGCTTGCTCAGCCGCAACACCAACACGCGCTCCAGCGAGTCCTACCGCCTGTACGGCATCGACCCGGCTTGGGCGACCGCGTACATGGGCAAGACCAAACTCGCGGACATCGGCACGACCTGGCAGGCCTACCTCGGGCCCTCCCTCCTGGGCACCACCGGAGCCGGCGCCGACCTCAGCAACCTCGCCACGTCCCTCTCGCCCATCGAGTATCCGATGTCGGTCTATGTGCCGACTTGGACTGCCGGCACGTCGGTCGACCCGACGGCTGCGTGGGACTACACCGGCCCGGACGGCCTCCCTGCCACACTGACGCAGGCTGACAACCCGGCGAACTACGCCGGCTATGTCGGCATCCCCGCATCGGTCCTCAACTCCGAGGCCAACCGGGACCAGCTGCGCACCGGCAGCAACATGAAGGAGCAGCGGATCACGTCCAAAGCCATCATGTACCAGGGGCACTTCTGGGACGATACGATCGTCCCGTCGTTCGGCGTGCGCCAGGATACGACGCGGCAGCGCGGCGATGTCGCCACGGAGCAGCCTACGACCGGTTACTACTCGCGGATCGATAAGATCACTGACGAGGGGGTATCCGCCACGACGACCTCCCGCAGCTACGGTGTGGCACTGCACCTGCCCAAGGCGATCAAGGACAAGCTTCCGGAAGGTACCGACCTGAGCTTCTACTACTTCCATGGCGCCAACCAGACCCCGACGGTCCGCTACGCAATCGACGGTTCCCAGCTGCCCAACGAGAGCGGCAAGACCGATGATTATGCGGTCCAGTTCGACGGTCTGAACGGCCACCTCACGGTCCGCCTGACCTACTTCAAGACGGTCGACAAGCATGCCGCCGCCAGCTCCGGCCAGCCTCTCGGCGCGCTGGGCTGGAAGATCGATTCGATCCCCTCGTGGACGCTCGGCTTTGCCGCCGCGACGCTTGCCGCGCGCGACAATGCGACCCTCCCGTCGGACTTCCCCACGTGGATGACCGGCTGGGGCGCTGAGCATCCCGACGTCCTCTCGCAGATCGAGCAGACCCTGAAGACGGACTTCGTGGAGATGTTCCCCCAAACGTACTGGGACCAGTACAACTACACGGTCGACGTCGAAGCCATCAAGCGTGGCGACTGGTTGAATGTGTCCACCTCGTCTGCCTGGCCGTCACCCTGGACTTTGGGTGGCAGCCACCAGGTCCATGGCCAGTATGCGGTCATCGACCAGGACATCGAGTCGAAGGGCTTCGAGCTCGAAGCCACCATCCGCCCGATCAAGAACTGGGACATCACGTTTAACGCGTCGCGTGCCAGTGCCGAGCAGACTGCGTTGGGCGAGGCCGCTTCGCGCTATTTGACCGGCATGGCCAAGCTCTTCCTCGACAGCCCCCTGAGCAAGGTGGCGGTCTGGGGCGGGTACAGCGACTACGGCGCCACCAAACAGGACTTCATGCAAAACCTGTGGGCTCCGTATCTGCAACAAGTGGCCCTCACCGGCAGCGACCAGCCCGAGTGGCGAAAGCTCCGCTTCAACGTGATCACCAACTACAAGTTCGATCACTCGTTCCTGAAGGGCGTCAATATCGGTGGCGCGTTCCGTTGGCTCGACAAGTCCATCGCCGGCTATGGCATCCACGAAGCCACGGTCTACGGCGAGACGGCTTGGATCTCCGATGTGAACCAGCCCATCTATGCCCCCTCGGAGAGCCACTTCGACCTCTGGGTCGGCTATCAACGCCCGCTCACGCCCAAGATCGACTGGCGCGTCCAACTCAACCTGCGCAACGTCGGCGAGAATGTCGGCCTCACGCCGATCTCCTATCAGCCCGATGGCTCCATTGCTCAGCAGCGCATCCAAGAGGGTATGACCTACGACCTGAGCATGAAGTTCATGTTCTGATCCGGTCGGTCTTGTCTCCACGCACATGCCCGGGGCGCACACCGCCCCGGGCACTCCACTCAAGGTCCGCCTTGTGTGCACGGATCCGGGAGGGTCGCAGTTCAAACCGCCCCTCTCGTGGTCCATACGAATTTCGGACTTCCGGGCCTAAATAGGGGGCCTGGAAAATCCGCTAGTTAGGGTAGTAGTGGTGCCAGATTGGTTACTGGCACCACTTTCCCTTTTATGGGTCCTCGCGCTCCGGACTTCCGCACGCAGGGCCTCGATTTCTGGAACGGCGATTGTCAGCCGATGCCGACACGATCATCCTGCGCCCCCGAATCCCATTCCACGAATCCTACTCCACTTCACGCGCGAGGCGTGCTCGTTTGCTCGGGACAACGGCGCCTCCGGGCTTTCTCTACAACACCGGCACACCTTGACGACCATGGCCTCTAGAAATCCCCAGTTCCGCTGCGCCTCCCGGCGGGCGTGTGCTCCGGCCACCCGTCCCCCCCGTATTTTCACGGCAATCGTGGCATTCGCGCTGGTGGTGCTCTGGCCGTCGAGTCTTTGCCACGCCGTGACTGCACTCGCGGAAGGTTATGCGGTGCGGATCTGGCAAACGGACGATGGGCTGCCTCAAAACATGGTCACCTCGGCGGCCCAAACGCGGGATGGCTACATCTGGTTTGGGACGTACAGCGGCCTGGCCCGTTTCGACGGCGACCGCTTCCAGGTCTTCGATCCCTCCAACACCCCCGCGCTTCGTGACCGGCGTGTCTCCTGCCTGTTTGCGGACGATCAGGACGTGCTCTGGGTCGGCCAGGAGTCCGGGACGATCGACCGGTATTTTGGGGGGCACTTCGAACCGTTTCCTGCGGCCACAGACAAACTGGAGAAGGTCCTCTCCATTGGCAGTGATCGGCGTGGCCATGTCTGGGCCATGCGCCACAGCGGCGCTCTGGAAAACCTCAGCGCCGGCGAGAAAATCGCCTCACCGATTGCCCCCTCACTTCCGGCGGTGATGGCGTTCTCCAGAAATCCTCGTGGCGATATCTGGCTGGCAGAAAACGGCAACGCCGCCTCGCTCGTCGAGGGGCGTTTGATCCACACCAGTCTGCCGTCTCCGCGACGCGATAGCTATGTCCTCAATCTCGCGGCAGCCCACGACGGCGGCGCCTGGATACTCTGCGACGGACGCGTTCGAAAATGGGCCGAGGGACGCTGGGTTGAAGACCGGGGGGCGTTCCCGTGGCCCGAGGGGGCGGTGGCCTGCAGCCTGGAGATGCACGACGGCACCCTGGCGGTCGGCACGATTTACTCCGGCTTGTTCTTATTCTTTCGCGACGGACGAAGCCCGGTCCGTTTGGACAGTCGAAACGGTCTTCCTCAAAACTGGATTCGTTTTCTTTTCGAAGATCGTGAGGGCACTCTCTGGGCCGGCACCGGCACCGCCGGACTCGTCTCCATCCATGCCTCGCCCGTTTCGGTACTCGCGCCTCCCGATGAATGGCAGGGGTGCAGCGTGCTCGCGGTTGCCTCCGGCCGCGAGGATTCGCTCTGGGTGGGGACCGAAGGCGCCGGCCTCTACCACTATTCCGGCGGGGCATGGCGACATTTTGGCCAGCCCGAAGGCCTGTTAAACACCTATGTCCCGGCGGTCACCGAGAGCGCCGCTGGCGAGGTGTGGGCGGGCAACTTTTGGTGGGGTGGGCCGGGCCGGTTGGAAAACGGCCGCTTTGTCCGCCCCGCGGCCTTTGACGAGAAGGCGAGCCCGGTCTTTGCGCTGGCGCCCTCCAGCCGCGAAGGCCAGGTGCTGCTGGGAAACTGCGAGGGGGTGTTTTTCCTTGATCCTTCTGGCGCGGCGCCTCTCTACCAGCCTGTGTCTCAAGCCCCTGGTGGCGTGTGCGCGCTCACGGTCGATTCTTCTGGCGCGATCTGGTGCGGGTTTACCCAGTCGGGCTTGGTGCGTATCGCCGATGGGCAGGCCCGCCATTACCGTCAGGCCGACGGGCTCGCCAGTGATGCCGTGACCAGTCTCGCGTCCGACGAGACTGGCGCGATCTGGATCGGCACTGCCGACCGGGGCATCAGCCGCTTCAAGGACGGACGGTTCGTCAACCTCCGCATGGAGGACGGACTGGTCGACAACGTCATCGGCTCCATCCTCGACGATGGGTGCGGCTACTTTTGGTTGGGCTCCAATCACGGGCTCCAGCGCATCGCAAAGGAGGAGCTCAACCGGTGTGCGGATGGCCTGATCCCCGCGGTGACCGGCAAGATTCTGGACCATGGCGATGGGTTGCCTACCAGCGAGTTCACGGGCGGGCTCCAGGCTGCCACCTGCAAGACGCGCGACGGCCGCCTCTGGTTCGCGAGCAGCAAGGGGCTCGTGTGCATCGATCCTTCTCGGATCGAGATCAATGCCCGTCCGCCGCCGGTCTTACTCCAGTCGCTCTTTGTCGACGGACAGGATACGCCTTTTCGCGAGGGAGCGATCGCGGAGGCGCTGCGCCCCGACCACCGGCGCCTCGAATTTCGATTCAGCGGGTTGAGCTTCGTCGAGCCCAACAAGGTCCTGTTCAAATACCGCCTGGATGGCATCGACCAGTCCTGGGTCGAGTCAGGCAACCGGAGAACGGCCTTCTACAGCCGGCTCCCAGCCGGCACCTATCGGTTCCGCGTGATCGCCTGCAACAACGACGGCGTCTGGAACACCGAGGGCGCGACCCTCTCGTTTACCGTCGACCCGTTTTTCTGGCAAACGTGGTGGTTTGTCGGGGCGTGCAGTCTGGCCGCGGCCGGCGGCATCGTCGTCTTTGCCCGCCATATCATCCGCCGGCGCATGCAGCGGAAGATCGAGCGCATGGAGCGCCAGCATGAGATCGAGCGCGAGCGCGCACGCATCGCGCAGGACATCCACGACGACCTCGGCGCAAGCCTCTCCAGAATCGCGATGCTGAGCCAGCCGGGGCGCGGTGCGCTCACTGAGCCCGCCCACACCACCGCCATGCTCGCGCGCATCTATAATACCGCCCGCGATCTGACGCGTTCGCTCGATGAGATCGTCTGGGCCGTCGATCCCAAGCACGACACGCTCGACAGCCTGGTCGACTACATGGGCAAGTACGCGCACGACTTCCTCATCACGGCCAATGTGCGCTGCCGGCTCGACCTGCCGATCGAGGTGCCTCCCTGGCCGCTCACGGCCGAGGCCCGCCACAACCTCTTCCTCGCCTTCAAAGAGGCGCTCAACAACGCCGTCAGGCACTCCTCGTGCGACGAGGTCCGCATCTCGCTGGCCCTGCATGCCGATTCGTTCGAGCTGGTCGTGCACGACAACGGCCACGGCATCGAGCCCGCCTCCAACGAGGCCCCGGCACCGGGCGGCCGGATCGCTTCGGGAAACGGCCTCCAGAACATGCGCAAACGCATCGCCCGGATCGGCGGCCTCTGCGAGATCTCATCCCAAGCCGGCGAGGGGACGACCGTGTCGTTCACCGTGATCACCGCACGCCCACGCGCCGGCGCTGCTCCCAGCCGGCACTCCTGAACCATGCAACCCGCAGCCAAAATCCCTTCCATGCCAAGTCCCAGGCAATCCGCCTCCATCTCCGTGATCATCGTCGAAGACGACGCTTCGATCCGAGAGATACTCAAATCCTGGATCCAGGAGGCCGACGGCTTTTCCTGTGTGGGCGTTTTCCCAGATGTGGAAAGCGCGCTCGCGCCAGTCCCTTCGCTCAAGCCCGATGTCGCCATCGTCGACATCAATCTCCCCGGGCTGAGCGGCATCGACTGCGTGGGCAGACTCAAGCCGCTCCTGCCCGGCACGCAGTTCGTCATGCTCACCGTGTACGACGACTCCACGCATGTTTTCGATGCGCTCTCCGCCGGGGCGACCGGCTACCTCTTGAAATGCACCCCGCGCGAGGAGCTGATCGCCGCACTGCGCGAGGTGCATGCCGGAGGCTCGCCCATGAGCAGCAACATCGCGCGCAAGGTCGTGCAATCACTCCACCAGCCGAAGCCCAGGCTCAAACCCTCCGATGAGCTTTCGAAGCGCGAAAACGAGGTGCTGGTGCTCCTCGCACAAGGCTATCTCTACAAGGAGATCTCCGACACGCTCGGCATCGGGCAGGAAACGGTGAACACCTACATCCGCCGGATCTACGAAAAGCTCCACGTCCATTCGCGCGCCCAAGCCGTGGCCCGCTACGCGGGAATCCACAAACAATCGGCGGACGCCTGACGCGCCCCCTCTGCAACTGCGTCCAGACGCGGCAACCTGCGTCAGATGCAAAAAAGGCCGGGCGCCTCCCATCAGGAAAAGCTCCGGCCTGATTCCGCAACCAGTGGCTGAAGCCCCGGCTGCGACTCATTTCATGGGGACCGCCGCCTGTGCGGCGCCCGTTATTACTTTCGCGCCGGGATCAGCTCGACGAAATACACGTCGTTTTCCCGCATCTGAAAGCGCCGCGTGAACCGTCCGTCGGCGCCGATGCGCACTTTCTCGTCGATGGCCGGTTCGCCCGAGCAGGCCTTTCGCAAGGTCGCCACTTGGTCCTTCGTGAGCTGAGCGGGCGAGCCCATCGCGCGCCACGCCGACTGCACGTCGTTGGATTGATAACCGACTTTGGTGGCGACGAGCCGGTAGTTGCCTTTCTTCACGCCGGACAGTGCGAGCTCCGCGGTTTGCGCCGGCTTGGCGGG
>MWDT01000080.1 GCA_002070825.1 Verrucomicrobia bacterium ADurb.Bin122 | reverse complement strand
AGTTCGCCTTTTTCACAGCGGCCGAAGGCGTCGTTGATCTGGGCCTGGCCGGCGCGGATGGCTTTGACCTCGGTCCCCCGCAGGGCGATGCCAGCTTCGAATTTTTCGTCTACGAAATAGTCACGCAGCGCCTTGGCGTTGCGGATTTCGGAGTGGCGGGGCTTATCGTTATTCTTGGCCATACCCGGAGAGAGTGAGACAAAACAGGCGGCACCGCCATCGCAGAGCCGCCCGGTAAAAGAGTGCGCTGGAGGCGCAGTTTATTTGATGACGGCCAGCTCGTGGCTGATCTTGCCTTCGATGATCTCGCGCAGGGCGATGTCTTCCGGGGCGAGTTTTTCGAGGGACTCGACGAGGGGACGATTGCCGTGGCGCAGCTGTTTCACGCGGCGGGAAACCACGTTGATCAACACGTTGGGATCGTTAATGACTTTTTGCGCTTCTTTCAGGTAGTCGTCTCTCATGGTGAGTCGGGACAGGAATGAAACGGAACTGGCTAGGTCAATGGCGGGCTGGGTCAAGGGTGAATTTCCCGGCTTGCCGGACCGTGCCGGAGTCCGCGAGCGTGGGTCGATGCTTATCGCGTGGACGACTCTGCCCTCCGTCGAGGCCGCCAACCAATTGGCGGCCGATGTCGTGGCACAGGGATTGGCGGCGTGCGTGCAGGTCGATGGCCCGGTCACTTCGCATTACCGCTGGGAGGGCAAGGTGGAGCAGACGGAGGAATTTCGCCTGTGTTTCAAATTTCTGGACTCACAGCAGGCGGCGCTGGAGGCCCATGTACGGTCGGCACATTCGTACGATACACCCGAGTGGATTGTGGTCCGCGCCGAACATGTTGGAGAAAAATACTTGTCATGGGCACAGGCGGTTTCTACATCCTCGCCCCTTTAACTCACTCACCTCGTCAATTTCCAAGTCATGTCTCAGCACAAAAGCCTCCAGGGTTCCAAGGGTATCGTAGTAAAGCGCAATGTCTTGAAGCGCTACGAGCGCGTCGATCTGCTCAAGAAGCGCGGTCAATGGAAGGAAGGCGATCGCGTGCAAGGTCTGCGCAAGACCGCGCCCGGCGTCTAATCCGCCACCACATTTTTTACGAAGGCAGGCTCTCCGCCTGCCTTTTTTATTGTCCCGGTCCGGTTTGTTGTTGGTTCTAGCCGTCCCATGATCGACCTCGTCAAGCAGCTGATCGACTTCATCCTCCATATCGACCGTCACATGGCGGAGATCATCGCCCAGTACGGGCTGTGGACGTATGCGCTGCTCTTCGTGATCATTTTTGCGGAGACCGGACTGGTGGTGACGCCGTTTCTGCCGGGCGACTCCCTGCTTTTTGCCGCCGGCGCGTTTTGTGCGAAGCCGGAGACGGGGCTTAACATCCACCTGATGGCGCTCCTGCTGTGGGTTGCGGCGGTGCTCGGCGATACGCTCAACTACTGGATCGGCGCGAAGCTCGGCCCGGCGGTCTTCAAGCGCGACGACTCGATCTGGCTCCGCAAAAAGCACCTGGAGCGCGCGCATGCCTTTTTCGAAAAATACGGCGGGCGGGCGATCATCCTCGCGCGCTTCGTGCCCATCGTCCGCACCTTCGTGCCGTTTGTCGCCGGTGTTGGCCAGATGAGCTATCGCCGCTTCATCGCGTTTAACGTCATCGGCGGTTTCGCCTGGATCGGATTCTTCACCTACGCCGGGTTCTTCTTCGGCTCGCAGCCCTTCGTGCAAAAGAATTTCAAGCTGGTGATCCTCGCGATCATCTTCCTGTCGGTGGTGCCGATCATCGTGGAGTTCTGGCGTGCGTGGCGCGAAAAGCCCGCCGCGGCGAAATAAGCCTGCCGCTCGACTTCCTCCGCCTATGCGCGGTGGCTGAAAATGCGTTGCCTCGTGTGGGCGCGGTACGCACGCTCGACGGCTCATTATGACCGACGCGACTCCCGCCGCACCTTCTCCTGCACCGAGCGATTTCATCCGCGATATCGTCGCCCAGCATGTTGCGGAGAAACGCTACCCGCAGATCGTCACGCGTTTCCCGCCGGAGCCCAACGGCTACCTGCACATCGGCCACGCCAAGTCGATCTGCCTGAATTTCGGCATCGCCCGCGAAAACGGCGGCCAGTGCAACCTGCGCATGGACGACACCAACCCGACCAAGGAGGATGTCGAGTACGTCGAGTCGATCATGCAGGACGTCAACTGGCTGATCGGCGACTGGGCCGACCACTGCCTCGGCTTCAAGGCCCACGGGCAGACCCCGGTGACCGTGTCCGTCAACGGCCAGCCCGACTTCCAGATCCCCGCGCATTTTCCGGCCAGGGAAAAGTCGGTCGCGCTCGAACCGTTTTTCGCCAGCGACTATTTCGACCAGATTTTCGAGTACGCCGTCGCCCTGATCAAGAAGGGCAAGGCCTACGTCTGCGACCTCTCGCCCGAGGATACCGACAAGTACCGCGGCGCGCCTGACAAGCCAGGCACCGACAGCCCGTACCGCAACCGCTCCATCGAGGAGAATCTCGACCTGTTCATGCGGATGAAGGCCGGAGAGTTCCCCAACGGCGCCCGCACGCTGCGCGCCAAGATCGACATGTCGCTGCCCAACGTCTGGCTGCGCGACCCGCTCCTCTACCGCATCCGCCACACCGCCCACCACCACACGGGCGACAAGTGGTGCATCTACCCGATGTACGATTTCGCCCACTGCCTGAGCGACTACATCGAGGGCATCACGCACTCCATCTGCACGCTCGAGTTCGAGGTCCACCGTCCCCTCTACGACTGGATTCTGGAAAACCTCGGCCTGCCGCGCCCGCTGCCGCACCAGTACGAGTTCGCGAAGCTCATCCCGAGCCACATGATCGTCTCGAAGCGCAAGCTCATCCACCTCGTCAACGAGAAGCTGGTGAGCGGCTGGGACGACCCGCGCCTGCCCACGATCAGCGGCATCCGCCGCCGCGGCGTGCCGGCCTGCGCCCTGCGTCGCTTCGCCATCGGCGTCGGCGTGACGAAGTTCGACAGCATGACGGACATCGCCGTGTACGAACACGCCGTGCGCGACGAGCTCAACTCGATCGCCCTGCGCCGCCTGGCCGTCGTCGATCCGATCAAGGTCGTGCTGACCAACATTCCCGCAGGCGAGACCATCGAGGTCGATGCCGTGGATAATCCGCAGTCGGAGACGCCTACCACGCGCAAGGTGCCGTTCACGCGCGAGGTCTTCATCGAGCGCGAGGATTTCGCCGAGGTGCCGCCGCCGAAATATTTCCGCCTGAAACCGGGCGGCGAGGTCCGCCTCAAGTACGCCTGCATCATCAAGTGCGACGAGGTCGTGAAGGATGCCGCAGGCAACGTCGTGGAAATCCGCTGCACCGCCGATCTCGACTCGCGCGCCGGCGGTCCCAACTCCGGCAAGAAGGTCAAGGGCACCATTCACTGGGTGAGCGCCGCGCACGCCATCGACGCGGAGGTCCGCCTCTACGACCGCCTCTTCACGGCGGCCGAGCCCGACGCCGGCGGCGACTTCACGAAGAACGTGAACCCGAAGTCGCTCGTGACCGTCACGGGCAAACTCGAACCGTCGCTCGCCTTCGCCACGCAGGAACAGCGTTTCCAATTCGAGCGTCTCGGCTACTTCACGCTCGATTCCAAGGACAGCGCGCCGGGCAAGCTCGTGTTTAACCGCACGATCACGCTCAAAGATACCTGGGCGAAGTAATCGCGGTCGCGCTCTCCGTGTCTGCCGTCCGACGCTGGCGGCAGACGGCCTGCGGGCGCATCAGTCGATGTGGATGGTGCGATTGTTTTCGCCGGCGAGCGCCTGCCAGCTGGCGAGCGTCTCGGGCGAGATGCCCTGCGTGTGCGCCCACTCCTCGGCCGCGGCGGCGTTGGTCACCTGCAGTTGCCGGAACACGCTGAACTGGGCGAGCGTGCGGCGTTGGGGATTGGAGATCGCCGCGAGGTTGGCGTTGGCAAATGCGAGCTCGTTTTCCGACGCCCAGTGCGCGGCGGCGGTTTGGAGTGCGTCGTCTTTGATGGCCCCGGCGGGCAGGCTGGCGACCCAGCTGGCGGCGGCTTCGGCATCGCGCTCCAGATAGGAGGTCATGACCATAGACGAGAGATAGGGCGATTGGAGCTTGTCGCAGTGGCGGCTGATCCAAGCGGCAGCCTGGGCGGGATCTTCGCTGCTAAGCTGGGAGAGCGCCTCACTGATCTTGTC
Organism: Verrucomicrobia bacterium ADurb.Bin122; assembly: GCA_002070825.1. Lineage (GTDB taxonomy): Bacteria > Verrucomicrobiota > Verrucomicrobiia > Opitutales > Opitutaceae > MWDT01. The sequence goes on along the minus strand of MWDT01000080.1, from coordinate 4,228 downwards.
GTTGTCGAACGTGCGGGTCTCGAGCACGGCGAGACGTTCGGCGGGGGCGTCGGGCAGCTGATCGTTGTCGATCGCATTTTGCAGCATCCTGAGGAGCTCGGGGTCGCTTTGCCGGCGCATCCAGGCGAGCGCCGCAGGCTGGTCGGAGTTGAGCCAGTCGGAGAAGCCTCCTGTGAGGAACTGCCGGCGCTGGTCGTCGGACAGATAGCGTTGGGCAACGGCGGCGATCTGCTCGGGATAGTGCTGGAAACGGTAGCGCACACCGTAGTCGAAAAGGGCGGCTCGCTGATCGGCCGGCAGATACTGCGCGAGGATATCCAGTTTAGCGGGGTCGTCGGAGCTGTTGAGATTGTGGATGGTCTCGGACGAGGGCTGGAGTCGTCGGACGAGTTCGCCGAGCTCGGCGGGCGTGCGGTCGAGGTAGGCGCGCAGTAATCCGCGGGTGGCTTCGGTGTAGAATGACTGGTTTCTCTGACTCTCCACCCACGCCAGCGCTTCCGAGGGTTGCCCCTCGGCCCAGGCGTACAGGTAGTCGTCCACGACCTGGCTTTGGGTCTGCGCCGGCAAGCGTGTGAACGCGGCTTGGGCCTGCGCGGGTTGCTGCTTGGCGAGGTAGGCGAGGATTTGTGAATACCGATAGGCGCCGACTGAGAGGCCCGAGGTCTCGACGAGCTCGAGTGTCTCGGCGGGGTGGGTCATGTGGAGCTCGCTGATGATCGCGTTGACCAGATAACTGCGGTCTTTTTCGCGCGGGAGGTTGTCCCGCATCCAGCGCAGCGCGTCGGCGGGGCGGTTTCGGCAGAGCACGGAAAGCGGGATGGCGAGTGCGTCGTTGCGGTCGGGGTAGCGCGGGGCCGACTGGATGAATGCGAGCGCGCCGAGCGGATCCTGCTCAGCCCAGGCTTTGAGGATTTCGGTGCGCTCCATCTCCTGAAGGGTGGAGTTGCGCCCCTCGGACCAGCGTCGGAGCTGCTGGATACCCTCGGTGAGTCGGCGGTTGTCTGGCGCGTCCGCTCCGGTCTCGGCGGCTTCGTGCTCCCGTTGCTCGGATTCGGCGCTCGCGGCCTGGTCCTGCTCGCTGGCGTGTGCACCTGCGTTGGCTGGTTGGCCCAGTTTTATCACACCGAAGGTGCCTGCGGAGCCGATGACGGCGCCGGCGATCAGGCCGCGCCAGAGCGGCGCAAGCGTGGGCGTTTTCATGGGGAGGTTTGCGCGAGGGTGGTTGTGGCGGGCGCGGAGTGCTCGACGAGGTGCAGCGTGCCCGTGCCGAAGCTGAGTGTGATCTGCATCTTCACCGGCTGCGGGTCGTTGTCCTGGCTGATCCAGACTTTCACCTCGCCGCCTCGTTTGAAGATGCCGCGCTCCTGGCCCGGAGCCATCGAGGGGACGATGAGCAGGGCGGATTGTTCGCCGGAGCGGGTGCGGATCGTTTCAAGGCGCACGGCGGTGAGCGTGACCGGGTAGAGCTTCCCGTCGAAGATCGCGAGCGCCGTGCGGGTGTCGCCCGGCTTCGCCTGCCAGTGCCGGGTGCTGACGAGCGCCGAGATGAGGTCCATCGGGGCATCGTCGGTCAGCGTGAGCTCGCGGGATTCGCGGGCATCGGCACGGTCGGTGTGGATGGCGCGTTTCTGCTCGTAGTCGAAGCGCGTGGTGCTGTCGCTGAGGCAAAAGCCACGGCCGGTCTCGGTGATGTCGAGGATGCGGCCCGTGGACTGGTCGAGCCGGACCTCGGCGTGGTTGGTGTACGGATAGAGCACACGGGCCAGTCCGTTGGAGGCGATGTCGATGGAGACCTTGCGGGTGCCGTCGGTGGAGGCGCCGGGCTGGGCGGCGTCGATGCGGATCTCGCCGACGCCGATGAGCACGCCCCAGTTGAGCCGGTAGCGGAAGGACTCGCCGGCGCGGATGAGCGCGAGTGGCTCGGCCCGCAGTGGCAGGAGTGCGAGGATCAGCAGACAGAAAAGGCGCATGGTGGCTGGGTGTCAGCTCGCACGGTTGGCGAGGCCGAGTCCGAGGTCGAGTTGGTTCTCCAGGCCGAGCGCCCAGGCCTCGACTCCGCGCTCGCGCAGGGTGGCGGCAAAGTCTTTGGCGAAGCCGTGCACGGTGTACACGCAGCGCGGGCGCACCAGCTCCACGAGGCGGAGCAGCTCGTCGAAGCCCGCATGGTCGGACAGGGGAAACGCGGTGTCGCAGCCGCAGCGGTAGAGCGTGCTCTTGTCGAGTGCCCAGCCGGAGGCGAGCGCCGTGCGGGCGCCGGGGATTTTGCGCAGAAACCCGCTGTCGCGCGGCTGCGGCGGCGCGATCACGACGTGGCCGGAGACGGTGCGCGCGTCGAATTCCTCGTGTTGCGGAAACTCCAGGCCGAACGAGCTGCACACGCGGGTGAGCCGGTGGACCTCGTCGTGCAGCATGATCGGCAGCCCGGTGCCCGCGAGCCCGGCGAGCAGCTCCTGCGCCTTGCCGAGGCTGTAGCCGAGCAGGACGGGCGTGGCGCCGTCGGCCAGCGTCTGCCGGCACCAGTCGGCGATGTCGGCCATCACGCGTTCGCGGGCGGGAAACTGGTACTGCGGGCGGCCGAAGGTCGTCTCCATCACGAGCACGTCGGCGGGCTGTGGCGTGCAGAGCTCGGAGGTGAAGCTGGCCTGGAGCTTGAAGTCGCCGGTGTAGAGCAGGCGGCCGTGCTCGGCGTGTTGCAACAGGCACATGGCCGAGCCCGGCATGTGGCCGGCCGGGAGCAGGGTGACGGCGCAGTCCGGTGTGAGCGCCTCGGTCTGGCCGAAGGGGAGCTGGTGCATCGTGCGCTTGCCGGGCAGGCGTGCGCGGAAGAGCCGGCCCGTGCGCGCCGTGCACAGGATTTCGCCGTGCCGCGCCATGTGGTCGAAGTGCGCGTGCGAGACGAAGGCGTGCTCGGCCGGCTTGTGCGCATCGAGCCGCCAGCCGATCTGCGGCAGATGGATGCCGTTTTTCTCCTGGATCTGCCAGCTCATGCCTCGGGCGGCGTGCCGGCGTTGGCGGTTTCGGTGGCGAAGTACTTCCGCTTGGCCAGGCGCCAGGCCGTCACGGCGAAGGCGGTGAGCGGGATGGCGAGGATCATGCCCATGAGCCCGCCGAGCGCGGTGCCCCAGAAAAAGATGGCGACGATGATGATGACCGGATGCAGCCCGGTGCGGTGCCCCATGATCTTCGGCGTGAGGAACCAGCCCTCGATGTTTTGCACGATCAGTTTGACGAGCAGGACCAGCCCGACGAGCTGCCAGCCGCCGCCGGGCTGGAAAAACGCCAGCGGCAGCGCGACCGCCAGGCCGATGGTGGTGCCGAGGTAGGGCACGATGTTGAGCAGGCCGAGGGCGAGCCCGAGCGCCATGCCGAACTTCAGGCCGACGATGGAAAACCCGATCGACAGCAGCACGCCCATGATCAGCCCGATGAGCAGTTGCCCGCGGAAGAACGAGACCACGATGCTCACGAATTCGCTGGCGAGAAACACGACGTCGTCCCGGATCTTTTCCGGGAGAAACGGAAGGTGTTCGCCGAGGCGTGCCGTGGGCTCGGCGCGCGACAGCAGGAAGAAGAACAGGTAGATCGGGACGATCGCGACCTGCGTGCCGAAGGCGAAGAGCGAGAGGAGGCCGCCACCGGCCGCCTTGAGCGAGGGCAGCGCCTGGGCGAGCAGGCCCTTGGCCTCGCCAGCCAGCGAGTCGAGGAGTTGTTGCACCGCAGGGTGGTCGAGGTGGCGTTTGACGAGCTCCACCCATGCCGGCGCGTGCTGCTCCACGTAGCCGCGCATGTTCTTCCAGTAATCGGGTAGGTAGGCGATCAGGTCGAGCGCCTGGGTCACGAGCGGCGGCACGATGATCACGAGCGCCCCGGCGAGCGCCAGCACCGCGGTGCAGTAAAGAACGGTGACGGCCGCCCAGCGCGGCAGGCGCAGGCGCCGCTCGAGCAGATCGACGACCGGACGCAGGATGAGCGCGAGGATGCCCGCCGCCGCCAGCGGCCAGAGCACGCCCGAGAAAAACGCGAGCAGTTGCCCCGCGGCGATCACGGCAAACACGACGAGCGCCGCGATGGCGACAAATGCGATCACGGCCAGGGCACCGCCGACGAGTTTGCGTTGGCTGGGCGAAAGGAACGGGGCGGGTGCGTCGTCAGGCATGCCGGCAGCGAAAGCACGCCCGTGCTCCACCGCAAGCCAGCTTCATTGGGGCGCGATTCCGTGAGGGCCTTG
>MWDT01000079.1 GCA_002070825.1 Verrucomicrobia bacterium ADurb.Bin122 | reverse complement strand
GCGTGGTGAGGAAGCCGCCCGTCGCGGGGCCGAAGCCGACGCAGACGATGTCGACATCCATGCGCGGACGCTCGACGGCGGGAGTGGACTCGGGGGAGGGGTTTTGTACCACGGAGGACACGGAGGGCACTGATGTGAGATGAATGGGGAGGCCGGGGGGCGCGCGCTAATCGGACAGGGCGCTCGGCGGGGTGGGTTTTGAAACCGCCAACGCCAGCAGAGCGGGGCTCCGAGTCAAGAAAAGCAACGGGATGGCACCGGGGCTGGCGTGTCGGGCCAGTGGCACGCAGGTGCGAGTGCGGGCTCCGCGGACGAGAGGAGCGGCGCGGTGGTGGACTCGAAGGCTGAGGCCTTGGTTGATTCCGTAAATGAAATAGGGTGGCAGTACGTTGCGCGGATGCTTTAAGTCGCAGTCCATGATGAATAGTACCCCGCTGGATCTCACGCATCAGGATCTGTCTAGCATCGAGCAATACCGCATGCAGCGGCAGACGTCGGTGCTGGTGATTCTCTTCACCGACATCAAGGGGTTCACGGAGATCGCCGAGCGCCGGGGGGACGGACATGCCGTCGAACTGCTCCGCTATCACGATGAGATCGTGGTGCGAGCGATCGAAGAGGGCGGGGCCGGTTTGGTGGTCAAACACATCGGCGACTCGGTCATGGCGGTGTTTGCCGAGCCTTCGACGGCGGTGGAGCGGGCGCTCCGGATTCAAGAGGAAACAGCGGCCTTTAACGACTCGCATCCAGATATGGAGACGCTTGGCATCCGCATCGGGCTGCACATGGGGCAGGTGGCTGTGGAGAACCAGACCCGACTCGATCTGGTGGGCCGGCATGTCAACCGCGCTTCGCGGGTGGAGACGCTGGCCGACGCGGGGCAGATTTATCTGACGTACCCGGTCTTTGATAGTGCTCGCGGCTGGCTGCGTGCGCAGTCCGGGCGCGATCTCGGCTGGAAACTGCACGGGCGCTACATCCTGAAGGGGCTGGAAGAGGCCGTGGAGATTTACGAGGTGGTGGACAAACGCCGCCGGGCGCCCGTGCCGCCGATCAATGGCCGGCGCAAGTCGCGGTTGCTCCCTGTCTGGCTCGCGTTGGGGGTGTTCCTGGTCGGCGCGGCGCTGGTCTATGGCATCATGCGCTATCAGCGTACGGAGGTTTATTTTGCGAACTGGGGACCTGAGTTGACGATCGTCGATCAGAAGCAGCCGCTCGCGCTGATCGGCGTGCGCTCGCAGGAGTCGCAGCTGGCCGTCACCCCGTTGCCCGTGGGCCGTCACCTGTTGCATCAGGACATCAGCGCACGCATGCGCAATTACATGGAGGTCGAAATCAAACGCGGGCTCAACGTGATCGCGCCTGAGATGACCACCGTGTACATGCCCAGTTTGAAGCGGCGCCTGGATTTCCACGCGGGTCGCCGGGAGCAGGTCGAGGCGACCCAGACCTTTACCTATCCGCTTTACGACAAGGCGAACCAGCGGATCGACTCGAATGCCGAGCTCTCCGTCTCGATCAAGGGGGCACCGGATAAGGACAACCCAGACCTGATGGTTTTCCTTTGCAGCTGGAAGGCGGTGGAAAACGGGAGCCTCGTCGGTGCCGATACCATCGAGCTGAAGAGTCCTGCCAAACTCGACCAGCGGCAGGAGCGCAAAATTGTGATCCGTGAGGATGCGATGCACTATTGGTACGTTTCCACGTATACCAACCGTCGCTCCGCCGAGCTCGAAGTGAGCGCGGCGTACATCGAGTACAAGAAAGCGGAGTAGTCGTCGCCCCTCCCCGGGCCTGCGCACGAGCTGCGTCGCACGCAGGCCCCCTGTTTCGTGGTTTAAACGGCGGCTCGAGTAGTTGCCGCATGCACGAGACAATCGCGGCGCGCGAGGCCCGCTTGCGTGCGTCTACGCCACGTTGGGTACCGTTGATATTTCGTCGTCAGGCGTTTGGCTTATCCGAGTATCTGGTCAATCGTTTGTCCGATGAACTCAGCTCGACCAAATTGCATGTCTTGGCGCCACCTCATCCGGGGCTTCGGCTTGGTTTTGGTGGCGGTTTCACTCTCATGGGCACAGCCGGCGCGACGTTTGGAGTTGAGCAACGGTGAGGTGCTCTTGGGCCAGTTGCTTTCGGAGGATGACGTTTTCTATCTATTCCGCTCCGAATCCTTGGGCGAACTCAAGGTGCCGCGTGCCGGCAGCCGCCTCACGGTGTTGCCTCCCGCTACCGCGGAAGCGGCTGCGCAGCCGCCGCCGTGGCAGCGCGTGAGTGAAGCACCTGCTGCGGGCACGGCTCCCGCGGAGCCGGAGATCGTCGCTGTGGCAAAATGGAGGCGATTGATCGAGGCCGGGTATTCTTACCAATCGCGCGGATCTCTGGTGTCTTCGACCTCCACATACGTTCGGGCTGAGATATCGCGGGAGAGCGCGACTGGACGGCTGGCGCTGGAGGGACGCTATATTTTCGGTAAGCAGGATGACCAGCGTAACACCGATAAACTCGATGCGGCGTTCAAAATCCGGCAGAAGCTGTATCGACGCATCGATCTGCGCAACGACTTCACGTACGGGTTCGATTATCTGAAGGAGCTTTCGCACCAGTTTGAAGACGAGGCGGGGTTTACCTGCACGCTCTTGGACGACCAGCACATCCGCTACGCCGCCGGCCCGGGACTGGCGGTCCAATATGCCGAGCCGATGATGGGCGAAACCGGCTTCAAGCTTCTGGGCGACATCACGCACGAGCTGAGCATCAAGTTTCACGACCGCGTGAGCCTCACACATTCTGCCAGCTATCTTTTTGTCCCGGCCAACTTGGGGGACTACCGTTTGCGGGCTGTATCGACGCTGTCCGGGCAGATCACGGAGAAGGTCACCGTCAGTTTGCGCTATGAATACGAGTTCGAGGCGATCCGTCCGCTCGTCTCCGGACGCTCCGACCATCGTGTGTTTACCACGCTGGGCTACCTGTTTTAAACTGGTCCGCCATCCACGCCGCCGGTCCTGCGAGGTTTGCGATCTCAGCCTCCCGGAATCGACGATCTGACCGCAGGTGTGGGCGCCGGGCGGTCGTCCGATTTTCTTTTTCACAGGCCAGGGTCACTCTAGCGGACTCTCCGTGATCCTGGTGATCACCTGCCAGCGGAGGCCCGAGGCGGCCTCCGTCTGGACCGGTGAAACGGAACGGTCAGTCTTTTTTGGTGCAGCAACCGCAGCAGCCGGTGCTGGCGACACAGCGGTATGTGAGCGCGCCGAGGATGCCGCCCGCGATGGGGGCCACCCAGAAGGGGGCGTAACAGGGACAGGTCAAAAATGGCTGCGTAAGTTGCTGATTATGGGGGGGCGGTTTTCTTGGGCGGTATGCGCGAAGCCAGAATCAAGATCCCGGTGGAGTCGGGGGATGCGGTCTATCACTGCATCACTCGCGTGGTGAACGGTGAGCGTCTCCTCGACGAGCCCGCCCGCGATGTCCTCCGCAAACAGCTCTGGCAGGTCGCGGCCTTCTGCGGCGTGGGGTCATAGAAGGGACAGGTCAAAAATGGCTGCGTAAGTTGCTGATTTTGTTGGGGCGGTTTTCGTGGGCGGTATGCGCGAAGCCAGAATCAAGATCCCGGTGGAGTCGGGGGATGCGGTCTATCATTGCATCACCCGCGTGGTGAACGGTGAACGTCTCCTCGACGAGCCCGCCCGCGAGGTGCTCCGAAAACAGCTCTGGCAGGTCGCCGAGTTTTGCGGTGTGCGCATCCACACCTACGCAATCCTCTCCAACCATTTCCATGTGCTGCTGATGGTGCCGCAGCGCGCCCCTCTCTCCGACGCCGAACTTCTCCGTCGTTATCGCCGGCTCTACCCGACGCCCACCAAGTTCCAGGCAGCCCGGCTCGATGTCATCGAAGCCGAATTGCGCTCCGGCGGTCCCGAAGGCGACGCCTGGCGCAAACGTCAGCTCGCGCTCATGGGTGACGTCTCGCAGTTCATGAAACTGCTCAAGCAGCGTTTCTCGGTTTGGTTCAACAAAAGCCACCGCCGCTACGGCACCCTCTGGGCCGAGCGCTTCAAATCGCTCCTCGTCGAGCCCACCGGCCGCGCCATCGAAACCGTCGCCGCCTACATCGACCTCAACCCCGTGCGCGCCGGCCTCGTGGATGACCCGAAAGATTACCGCTTTTGCGGCTACGGCGAAGCCGTCGCCGGCAACCCCGAAGCCCAACGCGGCCTCCTCTCGCTGCGCAACGAAACCGATTGGTCTACCGCACAGGCCGGGTACCGCCTCGCCCTCTTTGGCACCGCCGCCGCTCCGCGTGACCACGCTGTGAGCGTCACGCCCGAAGCCCTCCAGCAAGTCGTCGCCACGGGCGGCAAGCTTCCGCTGACCACGCTTCTTCGCTGTCGTATTCGGCATTTCACCGATGGCGCCGTGCTCGGCAGTCAGGCCTTCGTGCAACAGCAGCTCGCCGCCTACCGCACTCTCCACCACCGACGCGCCCGCACGGCAGTCCGCCTCATGCCTGCACTCACCGACTGGGGTGGCCTCGTCACCCTCCGCGGTCTCCGCAAACCTGCCCTCGGTTGATAAGCTCGCGCCGCGAATGCCTTGGGATCCGTAGACAGGACTGGTAAAAATGGCTGCGTAAGTTGCTGCTATTATTCGCGAAGGCCGAGATACCTGTCGTGTGGCTGGCCCTCTAATCTGCGATACGGTCTGGGGTGTGTGCAGCGGCGTGGCGCGTGGCGTTCCGGATGCGGTAAAAGAAAAGGCGGCGCTCGGGGGAGCGCCGCCTTGGGGAAACGGGATGGCGTGTCGTTGGCCGGTTACGGGTAGTCGAGGACCTCGGGGATCATGACTTGCGCGAGGGCGTCGGCGGCGTCGACCTCAGTTTAAAAATGGGTGGCGCCGTGCGTTTTTTCTCTTCAGTAACGTGACATGGAAGCCAGTAACCCCTTGGAACTGAATCGGCATGACCTTTCTAGCATCGATCAATACCGCGTGCAGCGGCAGACCTCGGTGCTGGTGATTCTCTTCACCGACATCAAGGGCTTCACCGAGATTTCCGAGCGGCGGGGCGATCAACATGCCGTCGAGTTGCTCCGCCATCACGACGAGATCGTGGTCCGTGCGATCGAGGAGGGTGGCGCTGGGCTGGTCGTGAAACACATCGGCGACTCGGTCATGGCGATTTTTGCCGAGCCCTCAACGGCGGTGGATCGTGCGCTTCGGATTCAGCAGGAGACCGCGGCGTTTAACCACGCGCATCCAGATATGGAGACGCTCGGCATCCGCATCGGGCTGCACATGGGACAGGTGGCGGTGGAAAATCAGACCCAGCTCGATCTCGTCGGCCGGCATGTCAACCGCGCTTCGCGGGTGGAGGGGCTGGCCGATGCGGGGCAGATTTACCTGACTTATTCGGTTTTCGATAGTGCGCGCGGCTGGCTCCGTGCGCAGTCCGGACGCGACCTGGCGTGGAAGCTCCACGGTCGGTACATCCTGAAGGGGCTGGAAGAGGCCGTGGAGATTTACGAGGTGGTGGATAAACGGCTCCGGTTGCCGGCGGCGCCCCTGAACGGTCGGCGCAAGTCGTCGTTCATCCCTGTCTGGCTCGGACTCGGGGTGGTCCTGGTCGGCGCGGCGTTGGTCTATGGCATCATGCGCTATCAGCGCACGGAGGTTTATTTTGCGAATTGGGGGCCGGAGCTGACGATCGTCGATCAAAAGCAACCGCTCGCGCTGATCGGTGTGCGTTCGCAGGAGTCGCAGCTGGCCGTCACTCCTTTCTCCATCGGCCATCACCTGCTTCAGCAGGACGTCAGTGCGCGGATGCGCAACTATATGGAGGTCGAAATCAAGCGGGGGCTCAACGTGATCGCGCCAAAGCTGGAGACCGTGTACATGCCCAATTTGAGCCGACGCCTCGACTTCCACCCAGGACGCCGGGAGCAGGTCGAGGCGACCCAGACCTTCACCTATCCGCTATACGACAAGGCGAACCGCCGGATCGATTCGAAGGCGGAGCTCTCCGTCTCGATCAAGGGAGAGCCGGACAAGGACAACCCCGACCTGATGGTTTTCCACTGCGCGTGGAAGGCTGTCGAAAACGGCGCCCTCATCGGCTCCGACACCATCGAACTGAAGAGCCCTGCCAAACTCGACCAGCGGCAGGATCGTAAGATCGTGATTCGCGAGGATGAGATGCACTACTGGTACGTGCGCACGTACACGAACCGCCGCTCGGCGGAACTCGAAGTGAGCGCCGCGTACATCGAGTACAAAAAAGAATAGCCGGTGCGCGTGGCGTCACCGGCTATCGAGTCGAGGCGCAATGCCGGATTATTGGCTACTCAGCTTGAGCGTGCAGGGCTGCAACCCGTCGGACTCGGCGGTGAGGGTGATGTCGCCGGCGTCGTGGGTGACCTGTACCAGGGCCTGAGCCAGCCCGTTGAAGAGGGAGCGGTCGCTGGCCTTGTCCGGCTCGTGGCAGCTGGGGTCGCCATTGCCGACGCCGATGAGTTTCGCCGGACCGGTGAGTGTGAACCGGATCTTGTCGGACGCGGTGGGCACGGGGCGACCTTGCGCATCGAGGGCTTCGACCGTGACGACTGCGAGGTCGGCATTGTCGGCATGGAGTTGGGCCCGATCTGCGGTCAGGCGGATCGCGGCCGGTGCGCCGGTGGTTTCGCGCGTGGCCTCGATCGGCGTGCCTTTGCGCGTGCCTTTGGCGACGAGCTGGCCGGGCGAGTATTTCACCTTCCACTCGAGGTGGCGAAGCGGGGTGACGGTTTGTTTACCGAGGGAGACGCCGTTGAGGAACAGTTCGACCTCGTCGCAGTTGCTGTGCACCCAGACGGGGATTTCCTGCCCCTCCTTTCCTGCCCAGTTCCAGTGGGGGAAGAGGTGCAGCACGGGCTCCTGCGTCCACCACGCTTTATAGTAGTAGTAGCTGTCTTTCGGAAATCCGCAGATGTCCATGAAGCCGTAGTGGCAATTGATGACCGGCCAGCCGAACGGGCGCGGCTCGCCCTTGTAGTCGAAGGCCGCCCAGACGAAGCCGCCGCCGAGGAATTCGCGTTGGGCGACCGGGGGCCAGGCGTTTTCGACGGTTTGCCCAGCCGGGCCGGCGGAGATGCTGTAGGCGCTGACGTAGCCGCGTGTACGGTCGCCGTAGTAGTCCTCCCAGTGGTGGGTGGTGTAAACGCCCCGGGTGCTGATCTCGCTGGCGATTTCGGAGGCGATGATCGGTGCGTGTGGGAATAGCTGATGGACCGAGTCGTATACCCACGGGTTGTAATTGATGCCGATCACGTCGAGGGCGCTGCCCAGTCCATGGGGACTGTCGAAGCCGCCGTTCATGGCGGCCGTGACTGCGCGGGTCGGATCGAGCTCGCGCACGCGTTGCCGCATCGCGCGCGCCATTGCGGCAGACTCCTCAGTCCCCTGGATCCACTGCTCGTTGCACAGTGACCAGAGGATGATGCTCGGGTGATTGCGATCCTGCGTCACGAGGGCGCTGAGGTCTCGGTGGGCCACGGCGACGGCGTCCTTGGGCGTCTGGTCGACGTAGCTGTCTCCGAGGTGGCGGTTTTCCGCGATCACGAGGAAGCCCAGCCGGTCGCATTCATCGAGAAGGAAGGGGGCGACGGGGTTGTGGGACATGCGGATGGCGTTGCACCCGACTTCCTTCAGGCGCTCGAGGCGCCAGGTGAACAGCCGGTCGGGGACGGCGACGCCCACGCCTGCGTGATCCTGGTGGATGTTTACCCCCTGAAGCTTGAACGGCTGGCCGTTGAGGAAGAAGCCGCCTCCGGCGCTAAAGCGCACATGGCGCACCCCGAAGGGTGTCACGACTTCGTCGACGAGCCTGTCGGCGATCATGACGGTGCTGCGCAGCCGGTAGAGGACCGGGTTGGCGGGCGACCACAACGCGGCGTCCGGCAGCGGGATTTCCTGATGGATCTGGATGCCGGTCGCGATGCCCAGTTCGTGTGTGGAAACGGCAGCCCCGACGACGTGCCCCTCGGCGTCGATGACTTCGTTTTTGACCGTCACGCTGGCGGAGGCCGTGCTGCTGTTGGTCACCTCGGTTTGCGCGGAAACTGTCGCATCGGCTCGGAGGCCGGTGCCTGGATCGTCGACGGACGGGGCAACAAAGACGCCATCCGGCGCGATGTGGACGGGCTCGACGGCGACGAGGCGGACGTGCCGGTAAATGCCGCCACCCTCGTACCACCAGCCGTCGTAGCGCGGGTCGACTTTGACGACGAGGGTGTTGGGCCCTTCGTGTGAGACGAGGTTGGTGATGTCGAAGCGCGTGCGCGTATAACCGCTGAAGAGGCTGCCCAGTTCGCGTCCGTTGAGCCAATAGCGGCTGTTGGAGAACACGCCGTCGAATTCGAGCCAGAGGCGGCGCCCTTTGAGCGAGTGAGGAATGTCGAGTGCCTTTCGGTAGACG
>MWDT01000078.1 GCA_002070825.1 Verrucomicrobia bacterium ADurb.Bin122 | reverse complement strand
GGTCCCGCGAGAGTAGGTCGTTGCCAGGTTTATGGCCCGGTTGTTGCGATAGCAATGACCGGGCCTTCTTTTTTTTAGGGGCTGAGCACCGGCGCCGTGCGACAATCTATACGCCGGACGCCCTGTGATCGGAACCTGCTTGTTCGGCCTTTAGCTTGCCGGATAATTCAGTGTTTGCCCATTCTGGAGGCTTCCCAAGGTCAAGATGTAGGGCGCTGCATTTTGAGCCCATGTTGCGGCATCTAGAGCGCCATCCATATCGATTTGCGCCCATGTGCTGGATGTATCGGTTTTTACTTTTCCTGGCTTGAGCGTGAGCGCCGCCACCCCATGTGGGAGCTCTTCTGCAAGCGACTTTGTCAGGCCCTCGATGGCCCACTTGGATGCACAGTAGGCACTTTGCCCAGCTAAGGCCGAGTGGCCGAGATCAGAGCTGAAATTTACGATGACACCGCGTTTGGCCTCGATGAGTGCGGGCGCGAAGGCTCGAATGATGTTCGCCGTGCCTTTGATATTTATGTCGATCAGCTTGGAGAAATCCTGCGCGGGGATGGTCCAGAGTGGGGCGGATGGCTGGCTGATGCCGGCGGCATTGAGAATGTAATCGGGGGTCCCATGTACGCCGAGCATGCGCTCAGCCCAGATCGAAACTCTGGTCGAGTCCGTGATGTCGATCGCGTCGAAGGTATGCGGCTCGGGGTGCGTGAAGCGCAGATCAAAGATCGCTGCTCCGCTGCGACCGCAGCCGATGACCGTGTGACCGTTGGCAATGTACCATTCGGCTAGCGCTTTGCCGAGGCCACGTGTGACGCCCGTAATGATGATCTTCATGGCTCGAATCTCGTCGTGATCGCGTCGAGAAGACGAGCCGGAAGCACCTGCGGTTGCTTATTGCTTGGGCTCGCCGCCTTGGAGGCTGAATTTGTTCAGCCCAGCTTTGCGGCAGGAATCCATGATGAAGGTGAGCTTTTCCAACTGCGTGGTTTTGTCGGCCTTGATCAGCACGGGGATGTCTTTGTCCAACTGGCGCACTTGCTGAAGTTGCTGGCGGAGCTGTTCACCGGTGGTGGCCTGCCCGTTGAATGAGATCACGCCTTCCTTGTTGATGCCGATGGTCACGGTCCCCTTGAACTCGTTTTTCCCGGCGGTTTCGATCTTCGGCAGTGTGATGTTCATGGTCGCGGCCGAGCGAAACTGCATCGTGACAAATGAGAAAAAGATCAACATCACGAGGACGTCGATCAGGGGGAGCAGATTGAGGTGCGCCCGCCCGCGTTTTTTTTCGTAGAGGCCACTCATGGTCGTGCGGCTCAGGAGTGACTATCCGTCTTGTCGGCGTTGCGGGCGAGGATGCGCTCCAAAAGCACGTCGAGTTGCGCGGCGTAGTTTTCCACACGGCGTTGCAGATAGCCGCCGCCGACGAGCGAGGGAATCGCGATGCACAGACCGATGAGCGTGGCGGAGAGCGCGAGGGCGACGCCACTGGTGAATTTTACGGGATCGGGCAGACCGGTTTCGCTGGAGATGGCGGAGAACACGCGCAGGAGCGACCAGACGGTGCCGGTGAGTCCGATCATCGGAGCGGCGGCGTAGATGACGTCGAGGTAGGGGATGCCGCGCTCCATGCGGTTGAGCTGGAGTCGGGCGTAGGCCTTCACGGCGCTAGGATCGGTCGGGTGCTTTTCGGAAAACTCGATGATGCGCGACAGCACGGTGTGGCGACCGCCGGTGATGGGTTTTCCATCGACGATGGCATCGACGACGTCCTGGGGCATGACGGCGTTTTTGCGCAGTGCGTAGGAGCGCTCGCAAATGATGTAGACCATCAGCACGGAGCAGAGTCCGAGCGGGTAGATCAGAAAATCGGCACCTGAGAAAATATCGATGACTGCGAGGACCATGGTGGATGTGTGTCGCTAATGACGCTGCGAAAGGCAAAAAAGTTCAGTCTTTTTCGACAAAGAAGAAGGCGAGCTGTGAGGCTCGCCTTGTTTTCCTAATACCTGTCGCTCGGGATCAGGCGGAGAGGTAGGGCAATTTCGCCGTGAAAGTTTTCACGACAGGGATGCCTTCAAGGAGCTCGCCGATGGCGTCCCAGCGTCCGTTGATGAGGGCATCGCGGGCGGAGTCGCGGATGGTGACGGGAATTTTTTGACCAGCGAAACGCACTTCTTTGGCGGCGACGTCGACGACGATCTCGGTCTGCGGGTTGCTCTGTACCGCGGCGACCAGTTTCTGGATGTCTTCGCGGCTGGCGCTCACGCAGGGGATGCCGAGCGTGGTCGAGTTGCCGAAGAAGATTTCCGCATAGTTTTCCGCGATGATGGCTCGGAAACCATATTTCTGGATGGCCTGCGGTGCGTGCTCGCGGGAGGAGCCGCAGCCGAAATTGGCGCCGCTGATGAGGATCGAGGCACCTTGGTAGCGCGCTTCGTTGAGCGGATGCTCCTTCGGGGATCCGTCGGCATTCTTGCGGACGTCGAAGAAAACGAATTCGCCGAGACCGTCGAAGGACACGCATTTCATGAAGCGGGCCGGGATGATGCGGTCGGTGTCGATATCGTTGCCGAGGACGGGGACGCCGCGGCCGGAAACTTGGGTGATTTTGGCGAGAGCCATGGTGAGGAGAGGTGTTGGGTGTTTCTCGATGCGGGGTTTACTTGGCGACGGCGAAGACCTCGCGGGCGTCGGCGACGGAGCCGGCGATGGCGGCGGCGGCCACCATGAGCGGGCTCATGAGGAGCGTGCGGCCGGTCGGGCTGCCTTGGCGGCCCTTGAAGTTGCGGTTGGAGGAGCTCGCGGAGATTTGGTCGCCGACGAGTTTGTCGGGATTCATCGCCAGGCACATGGAGCAGCCTGCCTCGCGCCATTCGAAGCCGGCGTCTCGGAAGACTTGGTCGATGCCGAGCTTTGCGCACTGGAGCGCGACGATTTGCGAGCCGGGCACGGCGAGGGCTTTCACGCCGGGGGCGACGCGTTTGCCTTTGATATATTTGGCGACCTCTTGGAAATCGCTGAGGCGGCCGTTGGTGCACGAGCCGAGGAACGCGACGTCGATCTTGGTGCCCTTGATCGGCGCGTTGGCTTTGAACTTCATGTAGGCGAGGGCCTCTTCGATGGAGGCTTTCTCGTCGACGGAAGTCGCCTTCGCCGGGTCGGGGATGTTTTCACCGACGGCGATGGCCTGCGCAGGATTGATGCCCCAGGTGACGGTCGGCGGGATGTCTTCGGCGCGGAAATCGACGACGTTGTCGTAGTGGCAACCTGGATCGCTGGCGACGGCCTTCCAGCCGGCGACGGCGGCGTCCCATGCGGCGCCCTTCGGCGAGTACGGACGATCTTTGAGATAGGCGAACGTGGTCTCGTCAGGGTTGACATAGCCGACGCGTGCGCCGCCCTCGATGGACATGTTGCACACGGTCATGCGCTCTTCCATCGTCATGCGGTCGAAGACCTCGCCGCCGTACTCGTAGGCGTAGCCGGTGCCGCCGTTGACGCCGAGCGTGCGGATGATGTGGAGGATGACGTCCTTGGCGTACACGCCGGGGCGGAGTTTGCCGTTCACATTGATGCGGCGAACTTTCAACGGCCCGATGGCCATCGTCTGCGTGGCGAGCACATCGCGGATTTGCGTGGTGCCGATGCCGAAGGCGATCGCGCCAAACGCGCCGTGCGTGGAGGTGTGCGAATCACCGCAGGCGATCGTGGTGCCTGGTTGGGTGATGCCTTGCTCGGGGCCGACGATGTGCACGACGCCTTGTTTACCGCTGGCGCGGTCGAAGAAGGTGACGCCAAACTCGGCGCAGTTTTTGCGCAAGGCATCCATCATCGCCTGGGCGAGCGGATCGGCGTAGGGCTCGGCGAACTGGTCGGTGGGGACGATGTGGTCGACCGTCGCGAACGTGCGGTGCGGCATGAGCACCTTGAGTTTCAAATCACGGAGCATGCCGAAGGCTTGGGGGCTGGTGACCTCGTGGATGAGGTGCGTGCCGATGAGCAACTGCGTCTGGCCGTTGGCCAGTTTGCGGACGGTGTGGGATTCCCACACTTTTTCGAAGAGCGATTTAGCCATGGAGATGTCGAGATTTGGTCGAAAGTTGGCGTTGTCAACGTGAGCGAGGGTTGCGGTTGCAGCCGGGCTCATGTCCAACGGGCCAATCGTAGCAGGGAGTTGCATGCATGGGAAATACTTGTTTGGGTGTCTGTGATGCCTCGTGAGTATCAATATCCTTTTGAGCTGCGGCACCTCGTTTACTTTCGCGAGGTGGCCCGCCAGTTGCATTTTCGTCGGGCGGCGGAGTCGTTGGCGGTGGCCCAGCCGGCGCTGAGCCGTCAGATCGCCCAGTTGGAGGCGGCGTTGGGGGTGGATTTGCTGGTGCGATCGCGGCGAAAGGTGGAGCTGACAGCTGCGGGGCAGTCGTTGCTGGATCGGATCGAGCCTGTATTGCGGACACTGGCGACGGTGCGCGGCGAGTTGCATGCTGTCGCGGAAGGACAGGTGGGGCATGTGCGTGTGGCGTTCACAGGTTTGGCGATGGCCACGGTGTTGCCGGGGATTTTGAGGGAATTCAGCCGGCGACATCCTGGGATCAAGCTGGAGTTGAACGAGTCTCCGACGGCGGCCCAGCTGGTCGCGTTGCAATCGGGAGAGTTGAGTTGTGGCTTTTTTCATCCGGATGCGCCGACGCCCGGGCTGCAAACACGGTTGTTATTGCGGGAGCGCAATGGGGTGCTGTTGCCGGGGGACCATCCATTGGCTGGACAGCCTGAGGTCCGGTTGCGGGATTTGGCCGACACGCCATTTGTCCTCTTCCCACGCGCGCACAATCCTGGATTTTATGATCGCGTGTTGGCGGCCTTTGCCAAGGCGGGCATGTCGCCTCGGATCGCGGAAGAAGTGTGGCCGCGCGCCAATGCAGTGGGGCTGGTTCGCGCGGGATTGGGGGCGACGTTTATGTGCCCATCGGAGGCGAGCCAGCTGCCGCCGGAGGTGGCGTTTTGTCCAATTATCGGGCCGGCACCTGAGAGCCGACTGGTGGTCGGCTGGCGAGAGGCTCAGCCTCTGGATCCTGCGCTCGCGGCTTTTCTTGGCGTGGCCGTTTGAGGGCGTTCTCAGACGATTCGGCTTCGTCGGTTTCCGCGCGTGGGGGAAATGGACTGCGGCTATACGGGCGACCAGCCACTTCTCCAGCGAGGTTCACCAGTTCGTCGATGACGATCGCAGGATCTTCATCGTAGCGCAGGAGCAGGAACCGATCACGAAGCTGGGCATAATGGGCTGGGTGGCTCATCCAGTCGTCGATGATCTCGACGAAATCGTCGGCATTTTCGATTTTGAGCGCGGCATTTCCGTTGTGGAAGAACTTCCAGGTGAGTTTCTCCTGGGGCATGATGCCGCCGAATGCGTTGAAGACGATGGGGCAGTTGAAGTGGAGCGCCTTGGCGCAAGTCGTCGTGCCGCCCCGTGTGACGATGACATCGCTGGCCTGCATGAGCAGATGGACGTCCTGGGAGAATCCTTCAATGTGGCAGGCAAACTCCGGGTGCTGGGCTCGCCATTGCACAAGCTGGTTATAGGTGTCGTGGTTTTTCCCGCAGATGATGATGGCTTGGCAGCGGTGCGCGTGGCGCAGGAGTGCCGGAAGGAGCTCAAAGTGGTTGTTGGCGCCATTGGTGCCTGTCGCCAGAAACACGGTGAAACGGTGTGGGTGCAGTCCGAGTGTTTGCTGGCGAAACTGTGCTTTGGCGGCGGGGGCGATGACTTCGAGGTAAGCCCGTGGATGCATGAAATGGCCGCGCACCAAGGCCTTTTCCGGGGAGATTCCCATTTTGACGGCAAAATCGCGGGCCGTGGGCGTACGCGAGATGTAGAGATCAGCGGACGGTTCGATCCAGTTTCGGGAGTACCCCCATCCGCCGGAAAACTCACCGCAATAGGTCGCGCAGCGCACCTGATCTGCTCCAAGAATCTTACGCGCGAGCTGAAAGTATCCGCGGTTGAGGCAGTCGTGAACGCTAAAAACGAGGTGCGGCCGGTACTCGCGTAGAACCTTGGTGTAGTAGTGGCGACCGAGGTGTACGGAGTTTCGGTTGAGATAACTGAGAAGTTCGACGAATGCGTAGAATCCGGTGTGCAGGAGCGGGCAGCGTTTTTGGATCCAGTTGTAAAAGCCCACGCCGGTGCGGTTGATAGTCGATGACTTTTCGAGCATCTGCTCGATGCGCACATCCACGGAGTGGCGGTAGAGCCGGAAGCACCATTCCGCGAAGGCTTCCGCGCGGGCGTCATGACCGCCACCGGTGCTGGATGTGAGGACGAGGATGCGGATGTGGGACACGTTTAGGTGGCGTTGAAGTACCGCGCCGAAAGGGCGCGCACGAGCGAAGCAGGGGCGAATGCGGTGAAAACCGGGGCGAGTCGAGTTTGAAAGAATCCGCCGGAGCGTACGATTCCCCGGTGCCGCCGGAGGAGAGCGTTGCGCAGATCGTGGGCTGCTTGAGCTGGGGTGGGCGCTGCGGCGAGATTCGCCTCGAGGCGGTGCCAGACTCGTGCGAGTTGCGTGTCCGACGTATGCCCGTCCGGGCGCATGCCCTGATTGAACGAGGTCCGATAATCGCCCGGGCGAAAATCGATCATGGCGACATTGGTTCGCCGGGTTTCGGCCAGGATGCTTTCGCTCAACGCAGACAGGCCGGCTTTGGCGACGTTGTAGCCGGCCATAAAGGGAATCGGCAGCTCTGAGGCAATCGAGGAGACGTGGACGAGCGTGCCGCGGTCGCGGGCAAGCATCGGGGCCAGCGCTGCATGGCTCAGGGCGAGGGTGCTCAGCAGCATGTCGGAGATTTGTCGGGTCCAGCGCTCTGGCTCGATTTGAGTGAAGCGGCCGAAGAGGCCATAGCCGGCATTCTGAATCACGAGGTCGAAGTGCCCGCCTGCTTCGGACTGCGCCGCTCGAAACGCGGTGATGGCTTCGGCGGGGGCGTCTAGATTGAGTGTGATCCCAGTAAAGCTTGGATGACTGGTGAGGGCTTGGAGTCTTTGTGGGTCACGCGCGGTCCCCCATACGCAAACGCCCTCGTCGAGGAGTATTTCGCAGAAGGCCTGGCCCAGGCCACCGCTCGCGCCTGTGACAAAGGCTGTGGGGCAAAGCTCACCAAGGCGCCGGCTGTGCATGAACGGGGAAGCCGCCTTTAGCGCACTAGAGTGCGGCCTGTTTCATGACTGAGCAGACATTGGCTCCGCCGAAGCCGCTGCTGTTGTTCATGACAACGCGGGGCGGTGTGGCTTGCGTCTGCCGCAGAATATTCAACCCGTCGCAGATGGGATCAAGTTGAGTGATGTGGGCGGAGCCGGGCATGAACCCTTCCTTGATGGCGAGTGCGCAGAAGCCGGTCTCCATGGCGCCTGACAATGAGAGCCCATGGCCGGTGAGCGCTTTGGTGCTGCTGATGGCAGGGTGAGCACCGACGTTGGTGAAGACACCGTGCAGGGCTTTCACTTCGGACGTGTCGCCGATCGGCGTGGAGGTGCCGTGGGCATTCACATAATCGATTTGATGCGGGGACAACCCGGTCGCGCGCAGTGCGTTCTCCATCGCCGTGCGCAGGCCATGCCCGTCCGGATGGGAGATTGCCACATTATGCCCATCGGACGACTGGCCCCAGCCTGCGAGTTCGCAGTAGACTTTGGAGCCGCGGCGGCGGACTTCTTCTTCGCTTTCAAGGACGAGGACGGTGGCCCCCCCAGTTCCGACAAAGCCATCGCGCGCAAGGTCGAATGGGCGTGAGGCGATGTCCGGGTTGGTTTGCAACGAAAGAGCCCGCATCGCAGCAAAAGGGAGGATGCTCTCGCGATTACAGTCCTCGGCTCCTACGACGAACATGCGATGCTGACGCCCGAGGGCGATGTCGTCGAAGGCATACCCGAGGGCATGATTCGAGGAGGCGCACGCGCTGGAAAACCCGCAGGACGCGCCTTTGATTTTGAAGTGCGCGACGAGGTTGAAGTTTAGCGTGCCAGCGATCGACGCGACGATACCCATCGGCGAACACCGCATGACGCCTTGGGTGTTCAGGCGTTGCAGTAAATGATCGAGCAGATGTGGAGACCCGGCTGAGGCAGCGTAGAGACCTGTTTGCGGGTTCGAGATTTCAGCTTCGCCGAGCTTGGCATCATCGATGGCCTGCTGCATGGCGCACCACGCATAGAGGGCGTTGGGCGCGAGGCTCCGAAGTACTTCGCGTCGGACCTTATAACGGCTTGGATAGGTCCAGTCTTCGGGATCTGTGCTGTCGACGTCGAATTCCTTTACGGGGGCGGCAACTTTGACAGGGGACTGGTCGTTTTGAAACGCCGGAAAGAGCGCCATGCCGTGGCGGAGCGTACGCAGACTCTCGCTGACAGCGGCGGCATCGTTACCTATGCTGGTGATGAATCCAAGGCCAGTGATGAAAACGCGGGACATACTTGATCGAAACAAGAAAGACACCGTG
>MWDT01000077.1 GCA_002070825.1 Verrucomicrobia bacterium ADurb.Bin122 | reverse complement strand
ACCGACGAGTGTGTGATCACTTCTGCGGCGCGAAACGGCATTAAAACGAGACGCGCCGCACAACCCTCGCCCTTGGAAACCCCTTCAATATTCCAGCCTCAGAACATCGAAAAACAAAACATAGAATCACAAACAGCAGCGATACAGATTATTACAAACACCAAAGAAATGCGTTTTTCCATAAAGGAAACCCGTCAAACGCACAGATAATCCCACCGGCTCACTGCATCAGCCCTGCGCTTTTCAGCACGCGGACCGCCGTCGTGTCCGGAGCCGCGAAATCCCCCGCATCCAACGGAAACACATGCCAGCCGCCCTTCTCGTGAAAGAGGTGCAACTGCGTATCGGCGACATGGGCACCAAACGCCGTCTGGCAACCGCCGCCGAGCGCCTGCTGAATCGCACGTTCCACCGCCACGGCACGTGCCGTGGCCATATCGAAAATGTGAGCGATCTGTGCCACGCGATCCTCCCGGCATTGGATGGCAATCGCCGCCTGCCCCACCGCAGGCACGAACCGATCAATGGGCTGCGGCTCAAAGACCAGGCCCGGCCATTCGGAGATTCCGAGTCGAGCCAGCCCGGCCGCTGCCAGCATCGTGGCATCCGCCAAACGATCCGTCGCGATCTTCCGCAAACGGGTATCCACATTGCCACGGATCTCGGTGAACTTCACGTCCGGGAACAGCCGCGCAAGTTGTAGGCGTCGACGAGGGCTGCCCGTGGCGATGAGCTGCGGCGCAGGCACGTCCGCCCGGCGCACGAGGACATCCCGTGCATCCGCGCGCGGCAGGTAGCCAGCGACCGCCAGCCCGGCCTGCATCTCACCCGGCAGATCCTTCGCACTGTGCACGGCGACATCTGCCTCGCCCCGCAACAAGGCCGCCTCCAGCTCGTGGGTGAAAAGTCCCTTTCCGCCCCGTTCTTCGAGCGACCACTCCAGCCGTTTATCGCCCGTGGTGACAATCCGGAGCTGCTCGGTCTCGACGCCGAGCGTCGCGTGCAGATGCGCCGCCACCATTTCGGTCTGGGCAAGAGCGAGCGGACTTTTCCGGGTGGCGAGGATGAGCTTGGGCACGGGCAAAAAAAAAAGCAGAGAACTCGAAGTGTAAACTCCGGGTTCTCTGCGTGAGAAAAACTGAACTTAGTAAGCGGCGGCGACGCCCTTGATGTTCTTCTTCTTCATCCAAGGCATCATGCCACGGAGGTAGGCACCGGTCTTCTCGATCTGGTGCTTCTCGCCGGCCTTGAGCAGCTTGTTGTAGTTCTTCAGGCCGCCCTTGTACTCCTTGACCCATTCCTTGACGAACTTGCCGGTCTGGATCTCCTTCAGGATCTTCTTCATCTCGGCCTTCGTCTTCTTGTTCACGACGCGCGGGCCGCGGGTGATGTCACCGTACTTGGCCGTCTCGGAGATCGAGAAGCGCATGCCGGCGATGCCGGACTCGTACATGAGGTCGCAGATCAGCTTCAGCTCGTGGAGGCACTCGAAGTAGGCCATCTCGGGCTGGTAGCCAGCCTCGACGAGGGTCTCGAAACCGGCCTGGACGAGGGCGCTGGCGCCACCGCAGAGGACGGCCTGCTCGCCGAAGAGATCGGTCTCGGTCTCTTCCTTGAAGGTGGTCTGGAGCACGCCGGCGCGGGTCGAACCGATGCCCTTGGCCCAGGCGAGAGCCTGCTTCTTGGCGGTCTTGGACTTGTCCTGCGCGACGGCGATGAGGCAGGGCATGCCCTTACCTTCCTCGTACAGGCGGCGGACCATGTGGCCGGGGCCCTTCGGGGCGACCATGATGCAATCAACGTCCTTCGGGAGCTTGATCAGGCCGAAGTGGATCGCGAGGCCATGGCTGAAGAGCAGCGTCTTGCCCTTGGTGAGATTGGGGGCGATGTCCTTCGTGTAAACGTCGGCCTGCTTCATGTCGGGGAGACCGACCATGATGACATCGGCGCGGCGGACGGCTTCGCCCGTCTCGCAAACCTCAAAACCGTGCGACTCGGCAACGGCCTTGGACTTGGAGCCCGGATACAGGCCGATGATGACTTTGCAGCCACTGTCCTTGAGGTTCAGCGCGTGGGCGTGGCCTTGGGAGCCATAGCCGAGCACGGCGAGGGTCTTGTTCTTGAACACGCCGAGATCGGCGTCTTTGTCAGTGTAGACTTTAGCGGGCATGGTAAAAAATGTGCGGAAGTTAGGGGGTATGTGAGTTTCAGCGCTTGAGAGCAAGCACGCCGGTGCGGGCGACTTCAAGCAGGCCGAAAGGTTCGAGGAGCTTGAGAAACGCGTTCACCTTATCGCCATCGCCGGTGGCCTCGATGATGAGGGAGTCGCGGGAGACGTTTACGATCTTGGCTCGAAAAATATCGCTCATCTGCATGACCTCCGAACGCGTCTTCGACGACGCCTTCACCTTGATGAGCACCAGTTCGCGGGAGACCGCCTGCCCTGCCTCGAAATCCGTCACCTCGACGACATTGACCAGCTTACGCAGTTGCTTGATCGCGAGATTGAGTGCGGTGGTATCGCCCATCAGCACGACGGTGATGCGCGACAGCAGTGGATCATGCGTGGGAGCGACATTCAACGAATCGATGTTGAAGCCGCGGCCAGAAAACATCCCCGCGACACGCGCCAACACGCCAAACTTATTCTCTACGAGGACAGAGATCGTGTGTCGCATATGAAAGGTTTTGATGGAGATTTGGGGAGTCTGGTGGACGGCAAGGGACTCGAACCCCTGACCCTCTCGGTGTAAACGAGATGCTCTAACCAACTGAGCTAGCCGTCCGGCAGAAGATGTCGAGCTAAGCGGGCGGCCCTCGCCGGAGGCAAGGGTTTTATCGAGCGACCGGGCACGTAACACGCGCACCGGCCGCTCAGCAAAGCCAACTCAGCCGCGCTTCGACTTGAGCCAGCCTTCGCGGGCCATGAGCTCGGCGTTTTGCACGGCGTTCAAGGCGGCGCCCTTCCAGAGGTTGTCGCCACTCACCCAGAGAGCGAGGCCGTTGTCGAAAGCGGTGTCGATGCGGATGCGGCCCACGCCACATTTCACCTTGCGGGTGAAATCGAGCGGCGTCGGGTACTTGCGGTTCGCCGGATCGTCCACGAGCTCGGCGCCGCCAAACGCGGCGATGGCCTCGCGGGCGGCTTCCACGGTGACGGGGCGCTCGAACTCGGCGTTGACCGAAATCGAGTGCGCACGCACGACGGGGACGCGCACGCAGGTCGCAGAGACCTTGAGCTGCGGGAGGCCCATGATCTTGCGGCTCTCCAGCATCATCTTGTTCTCTTCGCCGGTGTACAAATCGCTGCCGAAGGTGTCGATCTGCGGGATCAAGTTGTAGGCGATCTGGTACGGATAAACCTTCTTGGTCAGCGGCTGGCCTTTGACCGAGCACTGGATCTGGTCGTCGAGTTCGCGGATCGCCTCGGCGCCGGTGCCGGAGACGGACTGGTAGGTGGAGGCGAAATAGCGTTTCAGACCGAAGGCCTTGTGCAGCGGCCAGAGCGCCATGAGGGTGACGGCCGTCGAGCAATTCGGGTTGGCAATCAGGCCCTTGTGCTTGAGCAGTTGCTCCGGGTTGATCTCCGGAATGACGAGCGGCACCTCGGGGTCCATGCGGAACGCCGAGCTCTTGTCGATGACGAGACAGCCGGCCTTGATTGCGTCAGGCGCGAGTGCGCGGGTGACGGAGCCGCCTGCGGCGAAAAAGCCCACATCGATGTCGGCAAACACGCCTGGCTTGGCCTCTTCCACCGTATAAGTCTTGCCCGCGCACGTGACCTTTTTGCCGGCCGAGCGAGCCGAAGCGAAAAGGCGCAACTGCGAAAACGGGAATGCCCGCTCATGCAACAGCTGCAGCAGTTCTTGACCGACAGCACCGGTGGCACCGACGATAGCGACCGTGAAGGAGGAGTTATTGCTCATAGATTCGCCTGTTGAAAAGGTCACCAGAACCGGTACGCGGCTCGGTATCAAGCCCGCAGAGCGGATTCTCGTGGTGCACATCGGTGCACACACCTTGCAGCTCTACGTTAACGGCCACTTGGACCGCGCCTATGGCGTCTCCACCTCGAAACGGCCTCCGTCCAACGTGAAGAACTCGCTCGGCACGCCGCGCGGCCTGCACGAGATCGCCGAGCGGATCGGCGCCGGCCAGCCCGCCGGCATGGTCTTCAAATCCCGCAAGCCCACCGGCCAGCACTTCTCCGAGTGCGCCGACGTCGAGACCAATACCAATCTCATCACCAGCCGCATCCTGTGGCTGCGCGGGCTGGAGCCGGGAGTCAACCAGGGCGGCGACGTCGATACCTACGAGCGCTACGTCTACATCCATGGCACCAACCACGAAGCCCGCATCGGCGAACCGCTCAGCGCCGGCTGTGTGCTCCTGCGCAATCTCGACGTGATCGACCTTTTCGACCGTGTGCGCGCCGGCGACTGGGTCTGGATCACCGACTAGACGGCGCAGGCCCGCGTCAGGCCTCATCGAGTATCTGGCGGACCTTCACGGAAAATTCCTGCGGGAGAAACGGTTTTTGCAGGAAGTGCGTGTGCGCATCGAGCACCCCGTGCTGTCCGATGATGTCGGCGGGATATCCTGACAGATAAAGGACCTTCATCCGCGACTGCGATTGGCGCAGGGCTTCGTACAACTCGCGGCCGTTCATGCCGGGCATGATGACGTCGGTGACCAGCAGGCTCAGCGAGGGCACCTTGGCCGCCTCCCCAAGGGCCGCCTCTCCATCGGACGCCACCAGCACGTTGTAGCCACAACGTTCGAGTAGCTTTCGTGCGATCAAGCGCACCTGGTCCTGATCCTCGACGAGCAGGACGGTTTCCGAGCCCGGGCTCAACCCGCCCGCAGGCGATGCCATGCCCGTGGCCTCCTGCGTACCGGCACAGGCACGGAACGTCAGCCGGAACTCCGTGCCCTTCCCCACCTGGCTCGACACCTCGATATGCCCGCCATGCTGCGCCACGATTCCGTGCACGATCGACAAGCCCAGGCCCGTGCCATGCCCAAGCCCCTTGGTCGTGAAAAACGGGTCGAAGACCTTTTCGAGCGTCTCCGCATCCATGCCGCCGCCGGTATCGGAAAACGACAGGCACACGCCGGGCCCGGGCGACAACTTCGGGTGCCCGTCCGGCACCGTCACGGCCTGGGTCGTGAGCATCACCACGCCGCCGCCGGCCATGGCGTCGCGCGCATTGATGGAAAGGTTGAGTAACACCTGCTCCAGCTGCCCGACGTCGCCCTCGAGCATGACAGGCTCCGGCGCCAACTGCATCCGGACGGCGATGTTTTCCGGGAGCACACGGCGGAGCATGCCCTCGAATTTGCGCACCACCTCGTTGAGATCGATCCGCCGCAGGGTCATCGTCTGCTTGCGCGCAAATGCCAGCAGCTGCCGGGTGAGATCCCTCGCGCGCTCGGCGGCATGCACGATCTCGTCGAGATCGTGGCGCTGGTCGGTGCCAGGCGCAAAGTCCTCCCGGAGCATGATCGCGTAGTTGAGGATCGGCGTCAGCATGTTGTTGAAATCATGCGCGACGCCGCCGGCCAGCAGACCTATCGACTCCATCTTCTGCGACTGAGCCAGCTGGGCTTCGAGCTGTTTGCGCTCCAACTCGGCCCGTTTGCGAGCGCCGATGTCGCGCACCACAGCCACGACCATTTCCCGATGTTCCCACATCGCCACGCGCAGCGACACCTCGACATCGAAGGTCGTGCCGTCGAGCGGTCGCCGCGCGACCCACTCGAAAAGCTGGTCCTGCCGGGTGCGGCGCATGTCGTTGAGCAGCGTGACAAGCTGCTCGAGCTGTTTTCCCGGCGCGGTGTAATCGGCCAGGCAAAAGGCCAACGCCTCCTGACGCGAGACGCGGTAGAGGGCGAGCATCGGCTCGTTCACGGCCACGAGCCGGCCCGCGAAATCGTGGATGAGGATCGCCTCGTGCGTGCTGTTGAAGATCGTGCGGAGATTCTCCTCGGAGGCGCGCAAGTCTTCGAGGCGCTTCTGCAGCTCCGGGTAATAGCTTTTGCGCGAAGACTGTTCACCGAGGCCGATGATCTTGTCGCGCACGCCGCTCCAGTCGGGGGCAGGTCCGCTCATCCCAAAGCCTCCTGAAGGATACCCTCGAGCTCGTGTGTCGTCGGTGCACGAGGGTTGGTGGCGTTACACGGATCGTGGATGGCCTTGGAGGCGAGCACGGGGACGTCGCCCTGATCGAGCCCGCGCTGGCGGAGATTGCCGGCGATCCCGAGGCGTTCGCGAAACTCACCGAGGCGGCCGACCAGGTCCGCCCTCCGATCACCGGCGGGCATATCGGGGCGAGTCCAGCCGAGGGCCTCGCCGATCTGGTCGTAGCGCTCGGACGCCGCATCGTAGTTATAGCCGACAACCGGCGCGAAAAGGAGGGCGTTGCACTCGCCATGGGGCAGGTCGAGATACCCGCCGAGCGAGTGCGCCAGCGCATGCACACAGCCGAGGCTCGCGTTGGAAAAAGCCAGCCCTGCATGGAGGCAGGCCAGCATGACCGGCCCGCGGTGGTCGAGGTTTTCAGGCTCGCGCACGGAGGACTCCAGATGGTCGCGCAGGAGGCGGATGGCCGCCAGGGCGTGCATGTCGGTGATCGGGCTCGCGGCGTTGGAGACAAATGCCTCCGACGCGTGCACCAACGCGTCCACCCCAGTGCATGCCGTGAGATACGGAGGCAACGTGATCAGCGTGCGCGGATCGATCAGCGCCACGTCGGGCACCAGGGCCTTGCTGATGATCGCGATCTTCACCTTGTCGGAGGTCCGGTTGATGATCGCAAACTGCGAGACCTCGGAGGCCGAGCCCGCGGTGGTCGGGATGCAGATGAGCGGAGGCATCGGGATGGGCACGCGATCCATGCCTTCGTAGTCCAGGATGTTTCCCTCGTTGGTCGCCACGATGCCGATGCCTTTCGCCGCATCGAGCACACTGCCACCGCCCAGCGCCACGATTCCGTCGCAGGCCTCCTGCTTGTACACCGCGACGCCCTCCATGACCTCGTGCGCCCGTGGGTTTGGGGAGACCGAGGTCCAGCGCCGCACTTCGACCCCATCGGTAAGCAAGAGTTGCTCCACCTCGGCCAGCCAACCGGCGCGTTCGAGCCCGGGATCACTGACGAGCAGGACCCGCCGAAGCGCATAGTTGCGTGCGTAGCGGCCGACGAGCCGGCGAGCATCGAGTCCGTAAATAAACTCGGGGGCGACAAATTTGCGGAGTTCGGTGTAGGCGGTCATGGGGCAGGGTGTTGCCCAAGACGTTACAGGCCGAACGGCCACCGTCAAAAAGCCCGGGCAGAAACTCCCGCAGATCAGCCCTTCAGCGCGTGTTTAACCCGCTGGAATCCGATCTCGACCTCACTGGCACAGGCCTGGAGCAACTCATCGTCGATTTCCAAATGGTCGCGGATCGCATCGTGCTCGGCCCAATAAATCGCCTCGCCGGGCAACGCGGCATCGAGCTGCGCCGCGACCGACGCCCCCAATCGCAGCAGGTGCGGCAACGGCGCCGCGCCTTCGGACTCGCAGTGCGTCTTCACGGCATGCACGAGCTCCGCGGGGAGTTTCCACTTTTCCATCAGCACGCCCGCAGCCTCGGTATTGGTCAGCCCAAACACCTCCGTCTCCCACGCCAGCAACGGCAGCCCGCCCGACGCATCCACATAACTGCGCCAGGCCACCGGCCGATCCACGAGGATGCGCTGGATGACCACCTTGCCCATCGAGCGCAAGA
Source organism: Verrucomicrobia bacterium ADurb.Bin122 (assembly GCA_002070825.1). GTDB lineage: Bacteria > Verrucomicrobiota > Verrucomicrobiia > Opitutales > Opitutaceae > MWDT01. Next base: position 761 of record MWDT01000077.1, on the reverse strand, counting down.
GGCCCGCGGTGTACGCCGTGCGCCCGTCCCCGTAGGCATGCCGCTGGCTCAGCCACTCGCACGCCAGTGCACTGCGCATCGAGTCATCCCAAAACACCTCCGAGCTCAGCCCGTACACCGAGAGGAAACTCGTGCATAGATTCTTGGTCGCGATCAGCCCCACCAGGCGGTTGATCTCCGTAAACCCCAGCCGCGCGAGCGCCTCGCTCAAATCGCTGCACGCCGTGCGAAAGCCATAGATCGCGCTGTTGGCCAGCTGGAGCACCCGAAACGACAGCACCGGATCCATCTTCACCAGCTCCGAGATCGCATCCAGATCGGTATTCGGATCGTCGAGCAGGCGGTTTACCTGGGCAAACACGTGAGACGTCGAGGGCAACCGCTGCGCCACACCAAGCACATCCTGCACGCTAAAACGAGTCGGTGAATCTGAAGGGGCGTCAGACATTGGCCCAAATATCGGCGCACCGCCCGGACAACTTGAGACCGAGATCGGAGCCTCAGCTGCACCGGACGGCCTTAAGCTCGCGCATTCCTTTTTTTAAGAAATATTGCCGACCCTATTCCGCGCTCGAATCCGCCTCGGCTGAAAAAATAACCTAGCAGCATCAAAACAACGAATTGCAAAGAGGGAGACTCCGCCAGACCGCGCACGGTCCTCCCCGACAGGCCACCGCATCAAAACACATTTTTGGATTGGCCTCCGACGAATCTTTGCGCGTGCTCGACACCAATCCACGGATGTCCGGTGTGCCCTTTGG
>MWDT01000076.1 GCA_002070825.1 Verrucomicrobia bacterium ADurb.Bin122 | reverse complement strand
GGGGTGTCCACGATATTGATGATCTTATCCTGCCAGTGGACCGAGGTGTTCTTGGCCTTGATGGTGATGCCTTTTTCGCGTTCGAGGTCCATGGAGTCCATGGCACGCTCTTCCACATGTTGGTTGGCGCGAAAGGCTCCGCCCTCTTTGAGCAGTTGGTCAACCAAGGTGGTTTTTCCATGGTCAACGTGGGCGATGATGGCGATGTTTCGGATGTTCTGATTCATTGGCGCAGACACGGCAGTCAGTTAAAAAGCCGGGCACCGTGCGCCTTGCGGCATATAAACGCAAGGAGGAAGGAATGCGGGGCATTTCACCACGCGCCGCTCAACGGGTTGAGTTTGGTCTTGCTGGCGATGTCTGCTCGGTCGCTTGAGGAGCCTCGATGGCCAGTGCTGCTTGATTGTAGGCTCACGCGGGCGGGTGAGGCGAGGGGGCGCCGGCCGGAAATTTGAGGAGGTCGGCCATGACTTTGGAGAGCTGGGCGAGGTTGACTGGCTTGCAAAAGTAGGCGCGTGCGCCGGCCGCAAAGCAACGTTCGCGATCCTGTGGCATCGCGAAGCTGGTGATGCAGATGATCGGGATGCCGGCGGTTTGTGGCGCGTGTGTGATCTGGCTGGTAGCCTCGATGCCATCGAGGTCCGGCATCTGAATGTCCATCAGGATGAGGTCGGGCCGGTGAGAGGTGGCCAGCTGGATTGCCTCGGCACCTGTGTGCGCGATGAGACTCTGATAACCGATATGCTGGAGGAGGTTGCCGTAGAGTTTGAGGTTTACCGGATGGTCGTCTGCGAGGAGGACGAGCGGGGCATGGGGCTGGGAGGCGGGCGAGGGGCTGGCTGTCGGATTCGGCTGGCGGAGCTCGGGGGCTGCCGTGGGGGGGATGGGCGCGGCTGTCGGCCCATTGATGGGCAGGCGCAGTGTCAGCCTCAGGGTGTTCCCCTCGGTGGTGGTGGCAACGAACTGCCCTCCGTGCTGCTGCGCGATCTGGCGTTGCTGGGCAAACTGGGACTCGAGGTCGCTCGGCAAGTCGGCTTGAGGTACCGTGCAGGCGATGGCGCATTCGATGGCCTGACCCTGCACGAGTGGGGTGATGTCGACCTGCACGGTGGCACCGGTCCCGGCGTGCCGGACACAGTAGTCGGCGGCTTGTGCGAGGATTTGCTTCACGAGTCGGGCATCGGCCAGGATACGATCGGACTGGGTGGCGTTGCGCAGGGTAATCTGGACGTTTTTAGCGAGGGCAGCATCCTTGATGGCGCGCAGGCTGGCCTCGACGATCGTGCGTATGCTCGCAGGTTGGATATTCCTGGAGAGCCCTGCCGGGGGCGTCCGGTGAGGCTCCATGATTGCGTGGAGCAGGTGCATGGCGCTGGCACTGGCCTGCTGGATGCGTTGAAGCTGCTCTCGCTGCTCCGGGGCGAGCCCAGCGAGCGGCGTCTGCAGGAGACGTTCCGTTTCCAGGGCGATCATTGAAATAGGTTGCTGGAGCTCCTGGTCGAGCCGGCCGAGCAGCTCGCGATGGGCCTGGGCGACGTGTTCGATATGGGTGCGGGCGGCCGCAAGCTCCTGCGTGCGCTCCCGGACTTTGCGATCCAGCTCTTGGAGGAGCTGGTGGAGGCTCGATGGCTGGCCGGTTGACGTCTCAGACGGGGAGCCTGCGGATGGCGAGTTTGAGGCAGTGGGGGCGTCGGAAGGGGGATGCTGTTCCATGGGGCGGGAAACGATGTCCAATGCAGGGCGCTGGGATGGCTAGTGGGCGGGACCGACAAAGTCCAGTGGCGTGAGCGAGCTGCGGCGCCCTCATCGCCTTAAGCCCGCCATGCGTGCAGGGCCTGAAACTTTCGTCCGAGGTTTGCCGGGTGGAGCAGCTGCATGAGAGCGAGTTTGTGCGGGCTCATGCGCGGGGCTTCCGCAGACATAGTGCGGGCAATAAACTCGCCTGCATGCCGGATAAAAAAGGCCTCCTGCGCTTCCAGCGTGGGTGTTCCAAACTGGTTTTCTACAAGGGCATTTTCGAGCCAGTCCCAGCAAAGGTGACACGTGAGGTCTTGTTCTCCGGGCTGGGCGAGGAGGTCGTTGTGCTGGCGGTGCCGATGGTAGGCGCGTGCGGTGCCACCGGGTGTTTCCTCGGCAAGGGCGGCCCAGCTTTTCCCGTAGTCGAGTGCCACGAAGAGGCCTCGCCAGGGCTGCTTGGAGATTGTGCCGAGCAGTGTGACGGCTTCGCGTGGCGCGTCGAACACGTAGCCGTCGGGCGCCGTCTCGGGGAGCCAGCGTTCCGAGGCGGCGCCTAGTTCGACTTCGTGGAACTGGTCGTCGCGCAGCGCGACGCCGAGCTCTAGCCAGTGGTCGTCGCGGCGGACGAAGCGCCGGCAGGGCTGCGCGTCGAACAGCTCGTTGGAGAAGACGACACAAGAGCCTCCGATGGAGATCGGTTCCCCCACGCGTACAGTGCGTGTGGCTGCAAAGGGATGCTCCACGCCGCCGAGCACACCGGCGTCGGTCTCCGCACCGATTTCAACAAATGTGCACGCGTCGGGTTTGCCGCCATGCTCTCGCACGAGTGTGGCGCAGGCCTCGACAATGAGTTGACCAAAGAGCGGGCCGCTCGTGCTGGCCGTGTAGAAATCCGTCCCAGGCGCGTAGCCGACGCGCTGCCTGGGCTGCCGGTAGTAGCCGAGCTGCGGATGGTAGAGCGCGAGCCTCATGAAATCGGCAAACGACATGGTGTGCGCCGAGTCGGCCGAGGTCAGGAAAACCTCGCGAAACATCTGTGAAATTGGCGTCGGCATGAGGAGTCGGGAGCTTGCGCGGCTCCTGCGCAGACGGGCAAGCCGTGATCGCGGGAAATGCGCATCGTGTGACGAACCGATTTACAAACGCCGGAACGCTCCCCACATTGGCCGCCCCATGTCGAAACGCCCGCTCACTATTCTTACCGCCATTTGCCTCGGGCTCATCGTGGCTGGGGCGAGTGCGCGCGTGGCACTGGGCTGGGGCTGGTGGTCCAACCGCGAGCTCAACCGTGCGTCCGACTATGTGCACGATGTCATGAAACTCGTACACGAGAACTATGTCGCCCCCGATGCGGTGCCCTATGACCGCTTGCGGCGCGATGCAGTCCACGGAATGGTCGAGTCGCTCGATCCCCATTCGGAATTTTTGGAGGAGAAGGCATTCAGCGGGCTGGATGCGGACTTGCGCGGTGACTTCGGCGGTGTCGGCATCCACATCGAGTTGCGCGACAATCGCGTGCTTGTCATCGCGCCGATCGCAGGCACGCCGGCCGAGCGCGCCGGCATCCGGCGGGGCGACGAGATCGTGGCGGTGGATGCGACGGAGGTTTCCCGCGATGTCGGTATGGACGACATGGTCCAGCTGCTGCGGGGTGAGCCGGGTACCAAGGTGTCGCTGACATTGGTGCGCACGGGTGAAAAACAACGACTCGTGGTGCCGATCATTCGCGAGATCATCAAGGTGGACAGCGTTCGCTCGATCCAGGTGCTCGAAGGCGGCATCGGCTACATCCAGATCGCCGAGTTTTCCGAACGCACGAGCGAGGACTTTCTGGCGGCGCTCGATCACCTCTGGGCAAAGGACGTGCGCGCGCTGGTGATCGATCTGCGCAATAATCCCGGCGGGTTGCTCGATGCCGCCGTGGCGGTGGCAGAGCCTTTCTTCCAGCGAGACGAGTTGATCGTCTACACGGAAGGCCGGCTGTCCGAAGATCGTGTCGAATACCGGGCGGCGACCGAGGGCGAGCCGCTCAAACTCCCCGTGGCCGTGCTGATCAACTCCGGTAGCGCGAGCGCGGCGGAGGTACTCGCCGGCGCACTCAAAGACACGCATCGCGCCGTGATCGTCGGCGAACGCTCTTTCGGCAAGGGCTCGGTGCAGACCATCTTTGAACTGAAAAACGGCGAGGGCATGCGCTTGACGACTGCGCGCTACTACACGCCGAGCGGCGTGACGATCCACGAGAAGGGAATCGAGCCGCAGATCGAGGTGGTGATGACTCCCGCGGAGGACGAGAAGATCAGTTTGCAACGTCAGCGCGACGACCTCCGCGATCCCGCGGCGTTTGCCGAGAGGTTTGGCTTTGAGCCGATCGAAGACCGGCAGCTTCAGGCCGCGCTTGCCGCGCTGCGCGGAGTGATTGTGCTCGATGGACGTGCGGGAGCGGTCCCACCGGCGTTGGAGGATAAACGATGATTGTGGCCCTGGAGAGTTCATGCGACGAGACGGCGGTGGCGGTGTTCGATCCGTCGCGCGGTCTGGTCGGCGAGTGGGTGCACAGCCAGATCGTGTTGCATGGCCGCCATGGCGGCGTCGTGCCCGATCTCGCCACACGCGAACACCTGCGCAATTTTGCGCCGCTTCTGGCACGCGCCAGGGAGCTCCCGGAGTGGGCCGCCGTCGACACCATCGCGGTGACGCACGGTCCCGGACTCGCCGCATGTCTCGCGATCGGCACGGCCGCGGGCAAGGCGCTCTCGGTGGCGCGTGGCTGGCCGCTGCTCGGCGTAAATCATCTGCGCGGACACGCGTGGTCGCCGTTTATCGCTGTGCACGCCGAGGCTCCGGCTGCGTTCGAGACAAAATTGGCGGGTCTGTTGCCGCATCTCGGGCTGATCGTTTCCGGAGGCAACACGCTGTTGTTCTCCATCGACGAGGCCCGGCGCATCCGCGTGCTTTCGACGACGCGCGACGATGCCGCCGGCGAGGCGCTCGACAAGGGCGCGAAGCTGCTCGGCCTGGGCTATCCTGGCGGCCCGCTGATCGAAAAACTCGCCGCGACGGGCAAGTGCGACGCGTTCGATTTCCCGCGCGGGATCGGTCCGCGCAGCGATTTGGATTTCAGCTTTTCGGGGCTCAAGACGAGCCTGCGCTATCTGATCGAGAAGATGTCCATCGAGGAGGTGCAGGCGCGGATGCCCGATTTGTGCGCGAGTTACCAGCAGGCGGTGATCGACGCGCTTTCAAGGAAGATGCGAGTGGCGATCGAGCAGGGCGGGGCTTTGCGCTATCGGAGCCTCGGACTTTCTGGCGGCGTCTCGAACAACAAGACGCTGCGCGCGGCGCTCGGCACGCTCGCGAAGCACAAGCGGCTGCCGTTGCTCGCGGCGCAGCCGCAGCATACCGGCGACAACGCCGGGATGATCGCCTTTGCTGCCTGGATCGACTGCGCCGGTTGCGATGCCTCGGGCCTCGACCTGAAGATTGCGCCGAGCATGGAGCTCGCCGTGGCGTAGCGCGGCGGTCCGCGACTGGTATCAGTGTTGGTGCTGGTTTTAACTCATAACCGTTTAGTTCTCCTGATGTTTACGATTATTTGAATTTGCACGAATTGCGGAGTCTGGCAGGTATTGCCCCATGGATAATTTGACTCTGACCAAGTATCGCCACTCGGGGAAATTCGGCCTGCCAGCCTGGCTCGGGGCGACGGCACTGGCCGCGGCGGCGACCCTGCCGCTCGGTTTTGTGTACGCCTACCTGATCAAGTGGATACCCTTTGTGTATGCGAATGCGCTGCTCACGGCGGGGTACGGTCTGGCGTGCGGATATCTGGTCGGGCGCCTGCTCAAGCGCGCCCATGTCCGCAATGCGAAGATCGCTTTGCTTTCGGGGCTGCTCGTGGGCGTAGTCGCGCTGTATGCCAACTGGAACGGCCACGTGCATGCGCTGATTTCGGGCGCCCCGTGGGTTTGCTCGCTGGAGGGCATCTGGGCGATCATGCAGCTATTGTACGAGCACGGTTCGTGGGGGCTGCGGCATGGTGGCAACGTCACCGGCGTGTTCCTCGCCATCGTCTGGGCGGTCGAGGCTGGCTGCATCCTGTTTTTCTCGGTCACCATGCCGGGGCAGTTCATCGCCGGCATGCCCTATTGTGAGAAGACGCGGCGCTGGCTCGATCAGAGCCAGTCATATGACACGCTGGAGGCGCTCGGCGAACCCGCGGCGCTCGCCGCCCTGCAAGAGGGCAACATCACGCCCCTGCTCGATGCCAAACCGCGGCCAGCCGACGCGCGCCTCTTCACTCGCGTGGTCTTGAAGCACTCGCCGCAGTGCCAGACGTTTTGCACCTTGCAGGTACAGCAGGTGACGTTGACGCCGGAAAAGGACGGCAAGCTCAAGGAGGACAGCAAGGATGTCTCCGCGGATCTGGTGTTGCCTCACGACATGCTCGAAACGGTGCGCCAGTTCGTGAGCCAGCCGGCGCCCGCGCCCGCTTCCTGAATGTGGTTTTGTGAGTCCTCGCTTGTCGCTGGCGAGTGGCTTGCGCAACGTACTTGCCGTGCCACCTGAAAAACACCTGCTCGTCGATGGCTCGAATGTCCTCCACGCGTGGCCGGAAACGCGTCCGCTGCTCAAGCGGGACCGCGATGCTGCCCGTGCGTGGCTCGTGCAGCGACTCAGTGCAATCCACGATACCGAGGGCTGGCGCGTGACGGTCGTCTTTGACGGGCGCGGCGATGAACTCGTCGTCGAGCAGCCGGGGAAGGCGGCGACGTTTGCGGTGGTTTACACGCCGGATGCGCTGACGGCCGACGACGTGATCGAGCAGTGGATCGGCAAATCGCCGGAGCCGACGGCGTGTGTGGTGGCGACGGGTGACAATGCGGAGAGCCGCACGGCGCGCTCGCTAGGCGCGACGGTGTGCCCGCCGGAGGATTTGAAAGTGTGGTGCGAGCAGGCGAGCGCACGCCAGGGCGCGTCGGTGCGGTCTTTGAATCGCGCAAACGACCGGGAGTGGCGGCAATGAAGGCGGAGACGTTGCAGCAGGTCGCGGAAGTGCAGGGGCTGTACGGCCCGTTTACGTTTCCCGAAGTGTTGCTGCAACAGATCTGGCGGCGCGGTGAGTTTCAGCAGACTGCGATCCGGACGACGGAGGGAAAGGCGCTCGATGTGCTCCACCCGGGCCGCTGGAACCGACTGGGTGGTCCCGATTTTCGCAGCGCGCGGCTGCGGCTCGACGGCGTGGAGTTGGTGGGGGATGTCGAATTGCACCTGCATGCGGAGGATTGGGCGGCGCATGGGCACGAGGGCGATCCGGCGTATGATGCCGTAGTATTGCATGTCGTGCTCTTCCCGCCGAAGTCGGCGACGGTAACTCGCCGGCACGATGGGCGTGCGATTCCGGTCTTGGTGCTGCTGCCTTTGCTGTGGCGCGGGCTCGAAGAGTACGCGGAAGAGGCGGCGGTGGAGCGGCTGGCCGGCTGGTCGCCCGATCATGCGACGGCGGTTTTGGCACGTTTGCCAATCTTCAATGGGGCAACCAGATGCGACGGCGGTTTTGGCACGTTTGCCCGCCGATGAGTTGCGCGATTTGCTGGAGAAACACGCCGAGCTGCGCTGGCAGAGCAAGGTTCACTATGCGGGGCAGCGGCTGGCCCGACTGGGGTGGGAGGGCGCCTGCCAGCACGCGGTCCTCGAGGTTTTGGGGTATCGGTTTAACCGGGCCCCGATGTTGAGTGTGGCGGGCCGCTGGTCGTTGGCCGATTGGGTCGCCGGGCGCGTGACGGCAGAGACGGCGTGGGCTGCCGAGGCGGACCGGTGGAGTGTGCAGGGCGTGCGGCCGGCAAATCATCCGAGGACGCGCCTGCGGCAATACGAGGCGTGGGCGCGGGCATTGGCGGACTGGCCCGATCGTTGGCGCGCGGTGGGGCGGGGGCTTCCGCCGATGCCGTCGGCACGCGATGCGACGCCGGAGGTGCGGCGCGTCTGCGGACTGAGTGCGCTCCGGCGTCGGTTGGTGCAGTCGCTTTGCGCTGGGGCGATCGGGGGGACGCGTTTTGACAATCTGGTGTGTGATGCCTGGCTGCCGTTGTTGGCCGCGGGCGGGGTCGGCGATGCGCGCGGATTGTGGTGGCATTGGTTTCCGGGCGACGAGCCCGACGTGTTGCGCTCGGTCTTGCAGGCGGTTGGCGTTTTCAAGCCTCGCCTGCAACCTGAGGCCCATGGGCCGCTTCAAGGTCTTCTGGGGTGGTGGCTTGCCCGGGAGCAGGCCGAATCCGCCGGGGGCGGCCGGAGGGCTTGACAATACTTTCCGCCGGCAGATACGTTGCGCGCTCAAATCAATCTCACTTCCCAAAGGAAAGTGGGCTCTTTAGCCCGCTTTTTTTTGTCCCTAAACCACACCTATGAGCAGCGAAATCCTTACCGTCTTGGAGTACATGGAGAAAGAGAAGGGCATCCAACGTGCCGACATGATCGCCACGATTGTGAATGCGTTGAAGACGGCTGCCCAGAAGGGCATTAGCTCTGGGCAGGAACTGAAAATCGAGATCAACCCCAAGAACGGGACGCTCAAGGCATGGGCCGTGCTCAAGGTCGTCGATTCCGTCAGCGATCCGAAAACGGAGATTCATCTTGAGAAGGCGCAGGCGCTTAAGCCTGGCGCCGTGTTGGGCGAGCTCGTCGAGCGCGAGATTGATCCCTCTTCCCTCGGGCGTATCGCGGCGCAGACCGCTCGCCAGGCAGTGATGCAGCGCATCCGCCAATTCGAGAAAGACCGCATTTTCGACGACTTTAAGGACCAGGTCGGCAACATCGTCACCGGCACCGTGCGCCGCCG
>MWDT01000075.1 GCA_002070825.1 Verrucomicrobia bacterium ADurb.Bin122 | reverse complement strand
TTTAGGAAACGTGGCCCGAGACGAGCTTGGTCATCTCGAACATGCTGACCTGCTTCTTGCCATTGAAGATGGCCTTCAGCTTGTCGTCGGCATTGATCTGCTTCTTGTCCTTCTTGTCCTGGAGACCGTTCTTCTTGATGTAGTCCCAGATCTTCTTGGTGAGCTCCGTGCGGGGCATCGCCTTGGCGCCAACAACGGCGGCGAGGGCGGCATCAGGCGTAACGGGCTTCATGAACGCGGCGTTCGGTTTACGGGCGGATTTTTTGGCCATGTGAGGTATGATTGAGAGTTGTGCTTAAATAAAGCGTGGTGGTTCTAGAGCCAAAAACCGGCGCTTGCCGAGTGAAAAGTGACATAGTGCCGAGGGGAAATAAGCGATTTACATATTTGCTTTGTGTGCGCGACGCGGGCAGGAGGCGGCGCGCTCGCGGGCTTCCGGTATGGTGCAGGTTGCTGCAATCGCTTGGCCGGGGCTGAGCTAGGCCTCTATGGCTTGGCGGGCGGCGGTGCGCCCGTGGGCATCTGATTTTGCGCCTGTCGCACCTGCTGGCGTTCGAGCTGGCGCTGCTCCCGGCGGCGTCGCAGCTCGGCGGCGACGGCGTCGAGCCTGCGCGCCTCGTCGGCCGGTGTCGGGTTGAGTACGACGGGCGAGACGGGCGGGAGCGCTTGTGCGGGCTTTCCGGCGGTGGTGGCGGCCGGGGCGACACCGGGGGCCGCCGCGCCGACCCTGCCTTTGGCCAGCCGGAGCCGCAGTGACTGGCCGCGGTAGCTTACGGTGGCGCTTTCGTTGCCGTCCTGGGCATCGTAGCTCGTCACCACAAATTCGTGACCGGATTCCTGGAGGCCCACCCAGGCGCCCTTCTGGGTGGAGGCATCCACGAGGTTGAAAAGTGGGCCGGTGGCATCGACGACGAGGCCGCGCAGTTCGAGGACGGCAGTCGCTTCGGTGGCTGCAGCCTCGTTGCCTCCAGCCGGGAGAAAGGGGGAGTCCGTCGTCTGCGCGCGTGCTGTGAGCGCTCCGAGGAGGAGAGCGAGGCAGAGTGGGGCTGCGCTGGGCGTCGGCATAGGAGGCGAGCTAACCGTGGCGGCGCGTGGCGGTCAAGCGGCGGGCGGTGATCCGGAATTCGCCGTGGTGAAGTGCCCGATGCACGGGAGCGCTACGGGGTGATCAGGGCACCCAGAGGTTGACGAAGTGCGAGACGGGCATCGATTGGAGCGACTCGGAGTCGTCGAAAAGCCCCAGGATATCCTCAATGCGGTCCTCTTCGAAGCGGGTGGCGAGGGCCACCTCTGCTTTCTCGAAGTGGAGGGGCAGCGACTGGAGGCGATGGTGCCGGTGACCGGTGGGATACCGCGCGACGATGCGCTCGGTGCAGCTGCCGTCGGTGAAGAAAAGTTGCACGGAGTGCGGGGCGGCGAGTCTTTCGGGGTCGAGAAACTCACGTGCGAAGGAGGCGTCGGTATGCACACGGGTGCGGGCGAGCAGGGCCCCGACGCGTGGATCGATCACGACTTCGTCGCCGAGATGCTCCGGGAGGAGCCGGCCGCAGAGCAGCCCGAGGACGACGACGAGGGGCAGGTGACGGGCGCGTTCGTGACGCGTGGCACTTGGGAGCGCCTGGCTGAAGGGGCGGAGATCCTGTCCGTGGGTGTGGATTTCGATGCGGGCGATGTCGGTGAGGCGTGCGATCGCCTGTGGGTGAAGGCGGCAGGCGGCGTCGAGTGCCGGTTGCACGTGAGGAGCGGCGGCCGAGCCGAGTTGAAAGAGGAGGGTTTCCATCACGAGGCACCCCGGAGTGCGCTCGAAGAGGACGGGCTGGCCAGAGAGGGCGACGGCTTCGAAGCCGCACTGGGGGGCGCTGAGGGCACGAGGGCAGCCGGGCTCGCCGGCGAGCGCACGGAGTGCGAGCTGGATGGCGCGGGAGGCGGCATCGCCCGTGGCGCGCGCGGAGGGGGCGCTGCGGTTGGCAGACAGTGGGCATCCATCGAGCCAGGCGTGGGAGAGTGCGGCGAGGACGGCGTCGCGCTCTCCGCCAAGGAAGCGTGTGGCGACGGCGGCGGAGGCGACGCGCAGGAGGAGAAGGGGCTCGAGTGGGCGCTTGGCGGCGGCATTTTCCTGTGCGAGCAGACCCTGAATTTCGTGCGCCTGGATAAGTGCGGAGAGAAGTGGCCGCAGGGTGGGTGGCGGGCGTTCTGGCAGTGGTTTGTCGAATGCCTGGAGCTGGTGCGGGTGTCCTTCGTTGCGACCGAGCCAGTCGCCGAGTGCCAGAAGGACTGCGACGTGGTCCGACGGGTAGCTGCGGCGTATCCCGGAGCCGGAGCCATAGGGATCGTCCCAGTGGGCGCAGCAGCTCAGGCCAAAGGCGGCGGTGGCCGGATCGAGTTCGTAGTCGGTGCCTGGAAGACGTGCGCCGAAGGGTTGTGTCGTGCCTGGCACCATCGGGCCGAGGAGGCGTGTGCAGTCGGGGTCTTGCAGGGCCTGCACGGCCCCGGCGAGCGCATCGAGGAGTGCGAGCTCGGCGGTCCGGTAGGCTTCCTGGCTGAATGCGGGCGGCTGGCATACGTAGTCGGCCAGCTTGAGGAGCACTGGATCGTAGGCTCCGGCAAAGGTGGAGTCGGTCGAGCTCATGGGGAAAGGGGATTTTTGGCGGGCGCGCGTGAATCCGTGGGGGGCGTCGGGCGCGTGCTCGAAAGTTAACGCAGGGGCGCGCGGTTGTCGAGGGGAGGTGATGAAGGGGAATTCATGCCGCGTTCATGGATGCTTCATCCTTGGGTGCTAGGATGGCGGCACATTATCCGATGAACATTTCCTCGCCGCGGGCACGCCTCGCTCCACTCAACATTCTCTTTCTCGCATGATTTTCCCTGGTGCGGCTGGCGGTGGTGTTTTCTCGCAGCTCAACGCGTGGGATACTGAGGCGTTTCTCTTCCTCAATGGCCTGCACTCGACCGGATGGGATGGCGCGATGTCGCTCGTTTCCAGCGTGTGGGTGCTGGTGCCGGTGCATCTGCTTTTGATCCTGGGGATCGTGCATCGGCCGCGCTGGCGCGAGTGCGGTGCGCTGGCGGCCCTGGCTTTGTTTATCGTCCTGATCGACCTGAGCGGGGTGCACGCGATCAAGGAGTTTGCGCAACGGTTGCGCCCGTCGTGGCAGGCGGAGCTGTCGTCGGTGGTGCATCTGGTGGGGGGACAGCGGGGTGGAATGCACGGGTTTATCTCCACTCACACGGCCTATGCGTTTGCACTGGCGACCTTCGCGGCGATGGCGGTGAGGGGGCGTTTCCTGACGGTCGCATGGTTCGGGTGGGCGTTGGTCGTGGGATATAGTCGTGTGTACATGGGGCTTCATTTTCCCGGCGACGTGCTTTGCGGCGCCGTGTGGGGGATGTCGGTGGCGGCAGGCGTGAGCTGGGTGTTCTCGCGCAGCTTGGAATGGCCGGAGCGGTACCCGCTCGCGCCGGCCGCTGGGGCGATGGTTGGCGCCGTCAGTTCACTGAGAACGAGCGTCCGGCGGGCCCCGGTGCGCCGTGAAACCAACGTGGCGCCCGATCTTTGAACCTTCTGAAAATGGACAAATCGTCTTCACGTTTTTTCGCAATGGTGGCCCGCGTGCTGCCCCGCCGCTATGGCGGGCTCGTTTTGTTTTTGCTGATGTTTGTCGGCGTGGCGCAGTTTTCCCGCCTGGTGTTGCTTGGGCAGGCGGCTCGGTCGGTGTCGTGGGATATGAGTCTCCTGGGAGTCTGGGCCATCGGACTCGTTTACGACTGTGCGGCCGGTTTGCTTTGGGCGCTGCCGCTCTGGCTGGCGCTGACGGTGTTGCCGGCTGGTTTTTTTAGCCGGTGGTGGGGACGCGCATTTGCGCACATCGCGCTGATGCTGGCGTTGTACGCGCTGCTGTTTGGTGCGGTGGCGGAGTGGCTTTTCTGGGACGAGTTCAGCACGCGTTTCAACTTCATCGCGGTCGATTACCTCGTGTACACGCAGGAGGTCGTCGGAAACATCCGCGAGTCGTACCCGATGCCGGCGATTCTGGTCGGGTTGGGCGTGCTGACAGTCGTCGGCTACGTGTTGCTGGTCCAAAGTGGGCTGGTGGGGCAATGGCTGTCTGGGCCGGCGGAGCCGTGGCGCCGTCGCTGGCGGGCCGGACTGTGCTGGCTCGTTGCAGCCGCCGTGGCGGGTGTGGCGCTGGAGGAACGTTATATTCCCAGCTTCGCCAACAACTATCATCGGGAGCTTGCGAAGAACGGCCTGTGGTCGCTCTTCGCTGCGTTTCGCAACAACGAGCTCGCCTACGAACAATTCTACCGTACGACGCCCATCGATCAGGCCTTTGCCACGCTCCATCAAACCTTGGGTGCCGATGGTGCGCAGCTCCCGGTCTCCGCTTCACGAGACACGTTGCGCGCCATCCACAATCCGGGGCCCGAGCTGCATCCGAACATCATCCAGATCACGGTCGAAAGTTTGAGCGCCGAGTTTCTGGGTTGCTACAATCCAGAGTCGAAGCTCACGCCCAATCTCGATGCGCTCGCGCCGCAGAGCCTCATGTTCACACAGCTCTACGCGACGGGCACGCGTACCGACCGGGGCATGGAAGCTCTCACGCTCTCGCTGCCGCCGACCGCGGGACGCTCGCTGGTGAAACGCCCCTTCAACGAAAACCTCTGCACCCTTGGCAGCGTGTTGCGGACGCGTGGCTACGACACCGCCTTCATCTACGGTGGCTACGGCTATTTCGACAACATGAACTACTTTTTCGGCCACAACGGCTATCGCGTGGTGGATCGCGCCGCTGTGGCCGCCTCGGACATCACCTTTGCCAACGCCTGGGGCGCCTGCGACGAGGATCTCCTCCGCTGGACCCTGCGCGAGGCCGATGCCGCATACGCGGCGGAAAAACCGTTTCACCACTTCGTCATGACGACCTCGAATCACCGGCCCTACACCTATCCAGAGGGCCGGATCGACCTGCCCTCGAAGGCCGCCGGCCGTGCTGGAGGTGTGAAGTACACCGACTATGCAATCGGGGAGTTTCTTCGGGAGGCTGCGACGAAGCCCTGGTTCAAGAACACAATCTTCGTGATAGTCGCCGATCATTGCGGCTCATCGGCCGGGAAGACGGAACTGCCCGTCGAGAAATACCGGATCCCGCTGCTCATCTACGCGCCTGGCGGGCAGATCGCTCCGGGCCGGATCGATACACTCATGAGCCAGATCGATGTGCCGCCCACACTCCTCGGCCTGCTCCACTGGAGCTACGCGTCCCGATTTTTCGGGCTCGATGTGCGCCGTATCGACCCCGCACAGGGGCGCGCCTTGATTGGCAACTACCAGAAGCTCGGCCTGCTCTCGGGCGAATCTCTGGCCGTGCTAAAACCCGTACGGCAGACCTCCGCCTATCGTTACGATTTCTCGACGATGAAACTGACTCCGGCCACGCCGGACGATGCGCTGACGGCCCAGGCGATTGCCCAGTACGAGACGGCGAGCTACCTCTACACTCATCGGGCCTACGCTCCGCCGGAAGCCGCCGAGGCGGCCACGCTGGCCAGCACTCCATGATGACGGCGTGTGCATTTTCATTTGCAGGGCGCGCGTGCGTCGGAACGCTGGTGCGCAGCCCGATCGATCCGATTGCGGCGAGGCCTTCCCCCACCATGAGATTCTCCCCGACCTGGCTTGCGCGCCGGCTGGCATTGCTGGCAGGTGCCCTCGATTTCGGCTCAGGGCTCGGTTTTGTCGCGATGCCCGCCACGATGCTCTCGCTCATGCGGCTGCCCGTGCCTGGTGGAGAGGCGCTCGCCTTCGTGCGCTTCGTCGGGGCCTTTGTCGCCGCCGTTGGCGCGTGTTATCTGTGGGCGCTCGGGCGGCCGGGCGAGCGGTTGCGCGTGGTGTTCGGGGCGACCCTGTGGTTTCGCCTCGCGGCGGGCTCCTACGTGCTGGGCGCGGTCCTGCTCAACTGGCTGGACGCCGGCTGGCTCACGGTGACGGCGGCGGATTACGGCCTGGTCGTCGCGCAACTCTGGCTCCTCGCGCGAGGGGCGGAGCGGGAGACCTTGCAGACTTTGGCAACGCACACTGACGCCCCATGAAAATCCTCATTGTTGAAGACGAGCGGCGCATGGCCGCCTTTGTCGAAAAGGCGCTCGCCGAGCAGAGCTACACCACGCGGTTGGTCGGCTCGTGCGCGGCGGCCCGCGACGCGCTTGCGGAAGCGCCCGTGGATGCCGTCGTGCTCGACCTGGGATTGCCGGACGGCGATGGCCTCGACCTGTTGCGCGAGTGGCGCACCAGCGGCTTCAACGAGCCGGTGCTCATCCTGAGCGCGCGCGACGCCGTCGAGGACCGCATCCGCGGGCTCAACCTCGGCGCCGACGATTATTTGCCGAAGCCCTTTAGTATCGACGAACTGCTGGCGCGTGTGCGTTCGCTGCTGCGCCGGCACGCGGGAGTGAAGGCCACCGTGCTCACGCATGGGACGGTGCGGCTCGACTTGTTGGCGCGCACCGCGACCAGCCATGGCAAGCTGGTCGATTTGACCAGCCGGGAGTTCGCGCTCGTGGAGTTGTTTTTGCAAAACCCAGGCCGTGTGCTCACGCGTACGTTCATCGCCGAGCGCGTCTGGCAGGCGAGCTACGATCTGGAAACGAATCTGATCGACGTCTACGTGCGCCGGCTTCGCCAGAAGCTTGAGGGCCCCGATCAAAAGCCCCTCATCAAGACCGTGCGCGGATCGGGATACCAATTGATATGACGCCCGAGGTCCACGCGGAGAGCCCCGCCGCCCCCAGGTTTCGCTCCTTCACCTGGCAGCTCACGATCCGTCTGGCGCTGCTCGTCACCATCACGTCCGTGATCGTGCTGGTCGCCGGCGGGCTGTTGCTGGCCAGGCAGGCGGCGCACAGCCTCGACGCCTTGCACGAGGCTGAGTTTGTCGAGTTCAGGAAGATCGTAGAAGCGCATCCGGCGGTAAACTTGGCCGAGATGGCCGACAGCATCCGGCGTGAGGCCGACAGCGATATTGGCCTGTATTACATCCAGGTGCAGCGGGCCAGTGGCGAGATCGTGTTTCGCTCCGAGAACCTTGGCACGCTCGTCCTGCCCGACCTTGGCCCGGAGGAACGGCATGTGACGATGAGCCTCCCAGGTCTCGGCGCGATGCGCATGTCCGAGGACCGTGACGATGATTGGCACATCCAGGTGGCGAGTCCGCTCTCGCCCTTCTACCATGTGCTGGAGGACTACACGACCGTCAGCGTGGCACTGCTGTGCATGGTGGCTCTCGCGAGCGTGGCGCTGGGCTGGGGCTTCGCCCGGCTGACGCTGCGTCCGGTGCGCGCGATCCGCGAGACAGCAGGCCGCATCCGTGGCGACAACCTCGGGGAGCGCATCCCGGTGCCCGCCGGGCGCGACGAGCTCTCGGCGTTGACCGTGTTGCTCAACCAGATGTTCGACCGCCTGGAGGCCGCCTTCAACCAGTCGCGCCGCTTCACTGCCGACGCCTCGCACGAGCTAAAGACGCCGCTCTCGCTCATCCGGCTCAACGCCGAGAAACTCCGTCCCCGTCTGGCGGAGGATGCCGACGGGAGCGCAGCGCTCGACGATCTGCTCGAATCGGTGGCCCGGATGCAGCGCATCGTCGAGAGCCTGCTGTTTCTTGCCAAGGCCGAGACCGGCACGCTCGCCCTGCGCTTGGAGCAGATCGCGACGACGACCCTGATAGGCGAGTTTTCCGAGGATGCTGTCGCTCTCGCCGAGGATCGCGGGGTGCGTTTCGAAGTGCAGGCCAACGAGGCCGCCACCGTGCGTTGCGAGCCCACTCTCGTCCGCCAGCTCTTGCTCAATCTGGTCAATAATGCCGTGCGCGTGTCACCGCCCGGCGGGCACGTGCGGCTGGAGTCGCGCGTGCGCAACGGACAGTGGTCGCTGCGCGTGACCGACGAGGGACCGGGGCTGCCCGAGGAGCAACTGGAGCGCATCTTCGAGCGCTTTGTCCGCTATGCGACGCCCGCTCCCGCGGGGAGCCGGAGTCCGTTCGATGGCGAATCGTCGGGGCATGGTCTGGGCCTGGCAATCTGCCGCGGTATCGCGGAGCTGCATGGCGGCTCAATCGCGGCAGGCAATCGTACCGACCGCTCCGGCTTTTCGGTCGAGGCGTCCTGGCCCGTCGATGGCCCCTCCACTTTTCATCCATGACGATCGAATCCTCCTCTCCTGGCGCCGGCTGGCGGCGCGATTTGCTCCTGCTCGGAGTGCTCCTGTTCGTCCTGTATGGCTTCATGCTTGGCTGTTACCCTCTGGGAAATCCCGACGAGGGCCGCTATGCGGAGATCCCGCGCGAGATGATCGAGACTGGCGACTGGGTGACGCCGCGACTCAATGGGGTGAAGTATTTCGAGAAGCCGCCGCTGGTGTATTGGGGTGGTGCGGTGGCCATGCAGGTTTTCGGGCAGAACGAATGGGCCGTGCGCCTCATGCCCGCGCTGTGCGCGGTCCTTGGCGTGTTGGGTACGTATGCCGTCGGGCGCCGTGTTTACGGGCGAGTGGCCGGCTGGGCGGCGGCCGGTGTGCTGGCGACGTCGCTGCT
>MWDT01000074.1 GCA_002070825.1 Verrucomicrobia bacterium ADurb.Bin122 | reverse complement strand
GAAAAGTTCGAGCAGATCGTGCAGTCGGAGGGGCAGACCTTCCTCGGCTGGCGCACGGTTCCGACGGACAACTCCAGCCTGGGCGAGACCGCGAAGAGCTGTGAACCTTGCATCCGTCAGGCCTTTATCGGTCGCAACCCGGCCCTCCCCGGACGAGCTCGCATTTGAGCGCAAGCTGTATGTGATCCGCAAACGCGCCTACAACGAGATCCGCGTGGCCGGTTTGGATGGTGGCGAGTATTGGTACCAGCCCAGCCTGTCGTGCCGCACCATTGTCTATAAAGGCATGCTGCTGACCACGCAGCTCCTTCCGTACTTCCCGGACCTCAAGCACCCGGCCATGGAGACCGCCCTTGCGATCGTCCATTCGCGCTTCAGCACCAACACCTTCCCGAGTTGGGATCGCGCGCACCCGTACCGCTACATCGCGCACAACGGCGAGATCAACACCCTGCGCGGCAACATCAACTGGATGCACGCCCGCTCGGCCAATTTCACCTCCGAGATCTTCGGCGAAGACATCGAGAAGATCCACCCGGTCATCGATCCCAACGGCTCCGATTCCGCGATGTTCGATAACACGCTGGAGCTGCTCTACCTCGCCGGTCGCCCCCTCTCGCACGCGGTCATGATGATGATCCCCGAGCCGTGGTCCAACCACGAGACGATGGACGACTCCCGCAAGGCCTTCTACCAATACCACTCCTGCCTCATGGAGCCGTGGGATGGCCCGGCCTCGATCGCGTTTACCGACGGTAAGAACATCGGTGCGATCCTCGACCGCAACGGCCTGCGCCCCTCGCGCTTCTACGTCACCAAGGACGGACTTGTCGTCATGGCGTCCGAAGCCGGCGTGCTTGAATTTCCCGCCGACCAGATCCAGCAGAAGGGCCGCCTGCAACCCGGCCGCATGTTCCTGATCGACACAGAGCAGGGCCGCATCGTGGACGACGCCGAGATGAAGGCCAAGTTCGCCACCGAGCGTCCCTATCGCCAGTGGCTCAACGATCACATGATCAAGCTTGAGAGCCTCCCCGAGGCCCCCAAGGCCAGCGAGCCCGACCGCGACACTCTCCTGCAGCGCCAGATCGCCTTTGGCTACACCCATGAGGACGAGCGCATGATTCTCACCCCCATGGCCCGCGATGGTGTCGAAGCCATCGGCTCCATGGGCAACGACGCCGCCCTCGCGGTGCTCTCCAACAAGCCCCGCCTCCTCTACGATTATTTCAAGCAGCTCTTCGCCCAGGTCACCAACCCGCCGATCGACTGCATCCGCGAAGAAATCGTCACCTTCACCGAGACGCGTCTCGGCTCCGAAGGCGATCTCCTCAACCCGCAACCCTCCGCGTGCCGCCGTATCGACCTGAAATGGCCGGTCATCACCAATGAGGAGTTTGCGAAAATCCGTCGCCTCGACGTCCCCGGCATCAAGGTCGGCGTATTGCCCATCCTCTTCCGCGTGAGCCGCGGCGAGAAGGGCCTCGCCAAGTCCCTCGAAGAGCTCTCGATGATGGCCCGCCGCATGATCGAGGAAGACGAGGTCAGCGTGATCATCCTCAGCGACCGCGGCGTCACGAAGGACTTTGCGCCGATCCCCGCCCTGCTCGCGATCGCCGGTCTCCACCACTATCTCATCCGCGAAGGCCTGCGCACCCGCGCCAGCCTCGTACTCGAGACCGGTGAAGCCCGTGAAGTCCACCACTTCTCGCTCCTCATCGGCTACGGCGTCAGCGTGATCAACCCGTATGTCGCCTTCGAGACCATCGACGACATGATCAATCAGGGCCTCCTGCCCAACGTCGATCACAAGACCGCCTGCAAGAATTTCGTGAAGGCCGCCTCCAAGGGCGTCGTCAAGGTCATGTCCAAGATGGGCATCTCCGCGATTCAAAGCTACCGCGGCGCGCAGGTCTTCGAGGCCATCGGCCTCAGCCAGGCCGTCATCGACACCTACTTCACCTGGACGCCCTCGCGCGTCGGCGGCATCGGCCTCGATGTCATCGCGCAGGAAGTGCTGGCCCGCCATCACGCGGCGTTCCCCGAACGCCAGCTTCCGGTCTCCGTGCTGCCCACCGGCGGCGAGTACAAGTGGCGCTACGAGGGCGAGACTCACCTCTTTACGCCCGAGACCGTGCACTACCTCCAGAAGGCCTGTCGCACCAGCAGCTACGAGGTGTACAAACAGTACGCGGCGCTGATCAACGATCAGTCCAACCGCTACGCCACCCTCCGCAGCCTCCTGGATTTCAAGACCTCCGAATCCATACCGATCGAAGAGGTCGAATCCATCGAGAACATCCTCAAGCGCTTCAAGACCGGCGCCATGTCCTATGGCTCCATCTCCCAGGAAGCCCATGAGACGATGGCCATCGCGATGAACCGCATCGGCGGCAAGTCCAACACCGGCGAAGGTGGCGAAGATCCGATCCGCTTCCACCCGCTGCCCAACGGCGACTCGAAGTGCAGCGCCATCAAGCAGGTTGCCTCCGGCCGCTTCGGCGTCACCAGCGAGTTCCTCGTCAACGCCCGCGAAATCCAGATCAAGATGGCGCAGGGCGCCAAGCCTGGCGAAGGTGGCCAGTTGCCCGGCTCCAAGGTGTACCCCTGGGTCGCCAAGACCCGCGGCACCACCGCCGGCGTCGGCCTCATCTCGCCTCCGCCGCACCACGACATCTACTCGATTGAGGACCTCGCGGAGCTCATCCACGACCTCAAGAACGCCAACCGCCACGCCCGCATCAGCGTGAAGCTCGTGTCGGAAGTCGGCGTCGGCACCATTGCTGCCGGTGTCGCCAAGGCGCACGCCGACGTCGTGCTCATCTCTGGCTTTGACGGTGGCACCGGCGCCTCGCCGCTCACCTCGCTCAAGCACGCGGGCCTCCCCTGGGAGCTCGGCCTCGCCGAGACGCACCAGACCCTCGTCCTTAACAATCTGCGCAGCCGCATCGTCGTCGAGACCGACGGCCAGTTGAAGACCGGCCGCGACGTCGTCATCGCCGCGCTGCTCGGCGCCGAGGAGTTCGGTTTCGCGACCGGGCCGCTCGTCAGCATGGGCTGCGACATGATGCGCGCCTGCCATCTCAACACTTGCCCAGTGGGTATCGCCACACAGGACCCGCGCCTGCGCGCCAAGTTCAGCGGCAAGCCCGAGCACGTCGTCAACTTCTTCCACTTCATTGCGCAGGAAGTCCGCGAGCTCATGGCGCAACTCGGCTTCCGCACCCTCGAAGAGATGGTCGGCCGCGTCGACCGCCTCGAATCCCGCAAGGCCATCGACCACTGGAAGGCCAAGGGCCTCGACTTCTCCCAGATCCTCTACTCGCCGGACGTCGGGCCCGAGGTTGGGCGTTTCTGCCAGACCACCCAGGATCATGGCCTCGACAAGTCGCTCGACCTCACCCAGCTCCTCCCGCTGTGCCGTCCGGCCATCGATAAGGGCGAGAAGGTCAAAGCCCAGCTCTCGATCCGCAACGTCAACCGCGTCGTCGGCACCATCACCGGCAGCGAGGTCACTCGCAAACACGGTCCGAAGGGGCTCCCCGAGGACACGATCTCGATCAACTTCAAGGGCTCCGCGGGCCAGAGCTTCGGCGCATTTGTGCCGAAGGGCATGACCTTCGACATTGAAGGCGACGTGAATGACTATCTCGGCAAGGGCCTCTCGGGCGGCAAACTCATCGTCCGCCCGCCCGCCGGTTCCACCTTTGTGCCCGAGGACAACATCATCGTTGGCAACGTCGCCCTCTACGGCGCGACCAGCGGCGAGGTCTTCATCCGCGGCATGGCCGGCGAGCGCTTCGGCGTCCGCAACTCCGGCGTCAACGCCGTCGTCGAGGCCGTGGGCGACCACGGTTGCGAATACATGACCGGCGGCCGCGTCGTCATCCTCGGTGCCACCGGCCGTAATTTCGCCGCAGGCATGTCGGGCGGCATCGCCTACCTCCTCGACTCGAAGGGCGACGCAGCCACCCGCGTGAACACGCAGATGGTCGGCATCGAAGCCCTCACCGATGCGAAGGAGATCGCCGAAGTCCGTGCGCTGATCGAGCGCCATCTCGCACTCACCCAGAGCGACCGCGCCCGCGAGGTGCTCGCCCACTGGGAACAGACCGTGCCGCGCTTCCTCAAGATCATTCCCAAGGATTACAAACGTATGCTCGCCTGCATCGAGCGTGCGCAAAATCAAGGCCTCAGTGGCGACGAGGCCATCATGGCCGCCTTTGAGGAAAATGCCCGCGACACCTCCCGTGTCGGCGGCAACTAAACCCTTACCGCAACCCCCTATCTGGATATACGACCATGGGCAAACCCACTGGATTTATCGAATACCTGCGCGAACTGCCCGTCGATCGCCCACCGCTTGAGCGCGTGCGCGACTGGCGGGAATTTCACCTCCACATGGAGGAGAAAAAGCTGAAGAGCCAGGGCGCGCGCTGCATGGATTGCGGCGTCCCATTCTGCCACACCGGCAAATTGATCGCAGGCATGGCTGCCGGCTGCCCGATCCACAACCTGATCCCTGAGTGGAACGACCTCGTCTTCCGCGGGCTCTGGCAGGAGGCGCTCCTGCGCCTGCAAAAGACCAATAACTTTCCTGAGTTCACCGGGCGCGTCTGCCCGGCTCCCTGCGAGGGCTCCTGCACACTCGGCAGCATCAACCCGCCGGTCACGATCAAGAACATCGAGTGCTCGATCATCGACCGCGCCTGGTCCGAAGGCTGGGTGCACCCGCAGCCGCCCGTCACCCGCACTGGCAAGAAGGTCGCCGTCATCGGCTCCGGCCCCTCGGGCCTCGCCGCGGCGGCCCAGCTCAACCAGGCCGGCCACAGCGTGACCGTCTTCGAGCGTGCCGATCGTCCGGGCGGGCTTCTCATGTACGGCATCCCGAACATGAAGCTCGACAAGCAGGAGGTCGTGCTCCGCCGCATCAAGCTCCTCGAGCAGGAGGGCGTGAAGTTCATCTGCAACGCCAATGTCGGCGACAATGTCGAGGCGGAGATCTTCCTGAAGGAATTCGACGCCACCGTGCTGTGCACCGGTGCCACGCAGCCGCGCGACCTCCCGGTCGAGGGCCGCAATCTCGCCGGCGTGCACTACGCCATCGAATATCTCACCGCCAACACCAAGGCCGTCCTCGCGCTCAACGCCGACTCCTCGGCCATCCATGCGCGCGACAAGGATGTCGTCGTCATCGGTGGCGGCGATACCGGCACCGACTGCGTGGGCTCCGCGATCCGCCAGGGTTGCAAGAGCGTCGTGCAGATCGAGATCATGCCCAAGCCCCCGACCGAGCGCCAGCCCAACAACCCGTGGCCGGAATGGCCCAAGGTGTTGAAGGTCGATTACGGCCAGGAGGAGGCGGCGGCCAAGTTTGGCGCCGATCCGCGCGTGTATCTCACCACCGTGAAGAAACTCATCGGCGATGCGCAGGGGCACGTGCAGTCGCTCGTGACCGTGCAGGTCAAGTGGGAGAAGAACGACAAGGGCGCCTTCATCCCCAAGGAGATTCCCGGCACCGAGAAGACGCTGCCCGCCGGGCTCGTCCTCATCGCCATGGGCTTCATCGGGCCCGAGCAGAGCATCCTGAAGGACCTCAAGATCGAGACCGATGCCCGCAGCAACATCAAGGCCGTCGAAGGCAAGTACACGACCAATGTCGCGGGCGTCTTCGCCGCCGGTGACTGCCGCCGCGGTCAGAGCCTTGTCGTCTGGGCCATCAACGAAGGCCGTGCCGCTGCGCGCGAGTGCGACCGTTATTTGATGGGCTCGACCGATCTGCCGTAACCCGGCTCCGTTTGCTTTATCGAGCGCCGCGTCCCGTTATCGGGCGCGGCGTTTTTCTTTGTGCGGCCGCTCCGCTCAACTCTGTCCAGCCTGGCGACGCAGCTGCCCGCAGGCGGCCGCGATATCCTGCCCGCGCGGACGCCGGTAGTGGGCAACGACACGATTGGCCCGCAGCGTTTCAAGAAACGCCTCCAGCACGGGCTCCGTCGAGGGCGCGTACGCGATGCCGCTCAGGCCGGGGCCGGTGGGATTGTAGCGCAGGAGATTCACGTGCATGCGGCGGCCTGCGAGAAGTGCGGCGAGCTGGTGCGCGTGCGCGATCGTGTCGTTTACGCCGTCGAGCAGGCAGTACTGGAGAATCACCGGCAGTCCGCTGACGGCTTGGAATCGGTCGGCAGCTGAGAGGACTTCGGCGATGGTGTAGCGGCGCGCGGTCGGCAGCAGGCGCGCGCGCGTGGCGTCGTCGGGCGCGTGCAGCGAGATGGCGAGATTGAGCCGAAGGTCGGCGGCGGCGAGGGCATCGATGCCCGGCACGATGCCGACGGTCGAGACGGTGAGCTGGCGCCAGCCGAGGGCGCCGAGCTCTTCGCCGCCGATTCGGTGGATGGCCGCGAGCACGGCGTCGAGGTTGAGCATCGGTTCGCCCATGCCCATGCAGACGAGGGTGCGCAGGGTGCGCTGTTGCACGAGGGCTTCGCGGCGCAGGTGGAGAAACTGTTCGACGAGCTCGCCGCTGGTGAGGTTGCGCACGAAGCCGCTCTGGGTGGTGGCGCAGAAGTCGCAGCCCATCGCGCAGCCGACCTGGGTGGAGATGCAGCCGGCGGCGCGGTCGGGTCGGTGGTCCGGCATGAGCACGGATTCGACGGTGTGCCCGTCGGCCAGCTGCACGAGGAGCTTGATGGTACCGTCGGCTGAGCGGTGTCGGCGCACGATCTGCGTGCTGCCCGGTGCGTAGTGATCCGTCAGTTTGTCCCTCAGGCCTGCCGGCAGGCGCAGCTCATCCCAAGCGATGTTGCCGGCGCGACTGTAGTAGCTGCGCAAGATCCGGCCTGCATGGGACGGCTTTTGTTGCCAGGCCTGCAACTGGTGTTGCAGATCGGCGATCGTGCATTCGGCAAAGGAAGTCATGCGGCGCGTGGCCCATGCACGGGCAAGCGCGCGCCAATGTCAGTCGCAAATTCTGCGGCGCGGCCGTCAGAAGTTCGCGTTAATGCGTTCGAGGACGCGGTAGGAAAGCGATTCGTCACCAAAGGCGCCGACGCGGATCTGCACCTTGCTGAGCGAGTCGGCCAGCTGGGTGACCTTGACCTCGACCTTTCGGTTGTCGGCGGTGCGGACGATGAAAATGGCGAGCAGCGCGTCTTCGTTGGTGCTGACTTTGGTGAACTTGAGCTCTTCCAGCGCGCCCTTGGTGGCCTTGACGGTGTCTTGGAAGCGGTGCGAGAGCGTCGTGTCGAGTTCGCCCCGGACGTAGGCGACGGTGTCGTCGCTGGCTTTGCGGATGGCGCGGCAGCCAGTCCCTGCGCCAAGCAGCGCCGCGAGCGTGGCGGCGAGGACGATACTCCGGAGGAAATGCGTGAGGAGGGAGCGTTTCATGGTGCGGTAAAGACCAAGAAATCCGGGGCGTGGTTCCAAGCCCGGATCGGTAACGTGTCCGTAAAACTCAGGCGCGTCGCAACCACCCCTGTGCCTTGGCCCAGACGATGAGGGCCACGCCTGCGAGGAATCCGCCCGCATGGGCCCACCAGGCGACCCCGCCGGCGGCCGCTGTGCCGCTGAGCAGCGAGCCGACGCCGTTGTAGGCCTGCAGGGCAAACCAGAGCACGAGGAAGAGAACCGCCGGCACCGGCAGGATCGGTACGATCCAGGGAACGAGCGACCAGACCCACGCGCGCGGAAACAGAATCAGGTACGCGCCGAGCACGCCGGAAATCGCGCCGCTGGCGCCGACCATCGGGATCGTCGAGCCTGGATCGACGAGGATTTGCAGCCCGGCGGCGGCAAAGCCGGCCAGCAGGTAGAAAAGCGGGTAGCGCCAGGGCCCGAGCCGGTCTTCCACGTTTCCCCCAAATATCCAGAGAAACCAGACGTTGCCCAGCACATGCCCCACGCTTCCGTGGAGAAACATGTGGGAGATCAGCGTGCCCCACTGCGCACCGTCCTCCGGGTGTGCGAGGAGGGATTGTGGCACGAGCGCATGGGTGGTGATGAAGCTCGTCAGCGCCCGCTCGCCACTCTCCGCGAGGAGCCAGATCTGCCATGCGAAAACGCCCAGATTGGCGGCGACGAGCAGCGCCGTGATGACCGGCGGACGTTGTTGTTTGGTGGTATCGGCGAGCGGGAGCATGTACGCCGGCACGAAAACAGCCGCGCGGACGTTCGCAAAATAATTGCGCTCGCCTTGGCTGCGCCCGCTGGCACGCTAAGGTCTTCCCTCCAGTGATCATAGGCCATGCCCCGGGCTCGTCTCCGAGCAGGCCTGCATCCTAGTTTTCTCCAACCATACTCCCATCATTATGAGCACCTGGCATTATATGAAAAACGGGGCCCAGACCGGCCCGATTTCCACCGACGAACTCAAAGCCCTGATCGCGTCCGGCGCGGTGAAAACCGACACGATGGTCTGGCGTGAGGGCATGGCCGCCTGGGCCGCTGCCAGCACGCAACCCGAGTTTACGGGCATCGCCCCCGCGACGCCGCCGACCCCGCCGCCGGCACCGGCCGCCGCCGGCGAAAAACCGGCCGAGTTCACGCCGGATACTGCCGATGTCGACCAGAACAAGGTCATGGGCATCCTGGCTTATCTGGGCCTCCTTTTCCTCGTGCCGCTCCTCGC
>MWDT01000073.1 GCA_002070825.1 Verrucomicrobia bacterium ADurb.Bin122 | reverse complement strand
TGCGCCATCCGTGTCCACGGGACGTTCCGTCAGGTCAAAGTGCGCAGCGTACCTGCGCAGCAAAAACCCTATCCGGCACTGGCCGAAGTCGCAAAAACACAGCCCGTCTTCGAGCTGAGCAACGTGACCGGCACGCTGGTGGGCTTCCGCGCGCCCCCCTTCGTCAAAGGCCTCAATGTCCCTGGCTATCATCTGCACTTTCTCGCAGACGACCGCCAATCGGGAGGTCATGTGCTAAGTCTCACGCTGGAGTCCGGCACGTTGGAGCTCGCCAGCTATACCCTGTTCCAAGTGCAACTCCCTGCGGCTCCCGGTACCCTGGCCGGACTCGATCTCCACAAAGACCGGGCGCAGGAGCTCAAAGCGGTCGAGCAGTGAACGGGATTGGCCGATCACTGAAGCGGCAGCAGCTCCAGCATCTTGATCGGCAGCTCGTCAAACTCAGTCCACAGATAGCGGGCAATCATCGTGCCGGAAGTCGCCAGCAGCCCAAAGCCCACGAGGGAGCGCAGTGAAAAGCTGATGATAAAGACGTTCATGCGAGGCACTGCGCGCCCCATCACCGAAAACGAAAGGTTCACCAGAAAATCGAGCGCGATAAAGGGTGCCGCGATGCGGAACCCCAGCTCGATTACGTGCTGAGAGGCCTGGATCAACACATCGGCCGAGGCTGGGCCGAATCGCCCCAACCCTGCCGGCGCAAACTCGAAACTCCGGGCAAATGCCGCCAGCGCGCCCAGGTGTGCTCCGCTCAGAAAAAACAAGACACCGGCCAGCGTCGAAAGCGACGAGGCCAGCGGCTCCTGCCCTGGACGCGGCGTATCGACACCCGGCACGCCGCCCAAACCGATGGACTGCGTGATCATGCGCCCCCCCATTTCCACCGCGGAAAAGACCATGCGCCCGATGAAACCCATCGCCAGACCGAGCACGACCTCCCCGCCCACGGCAAACAGCAGACCGACGATGTCCGGCGGCAGTTGGTCCGCATGGGGCACCAGCCCGTACAGGATGGTGGCCAGCCCGATCGACAGCGCCACACGCAGCGCGGGCGGCAACGGTTGACCGCCCAGCGTGGGCAGGATCGCCACAATCCCCGCCGCGCGCAGCGCGATCATCAGCCAGGTGAAAAGAAGGACCGTGGACATGGCGTATCGGTGCGGTCAAACGCCTCGCTCATGCGCGCCGCTCAATGCCCGAGCGTCCCCATCCGAGTAAACATCTGCGTGGCAAACTCGGTCGTGGAGCGCAAAAGCCATGGCCCGAGAAAAATGAAAAGAAGGGCCAGCGTGAGCAGCTTGGGGGCAAACGTGAGCGTCTGCTCCTGAATGCTCGTGACCGATTGCAGTAAGCTCGTGATCAGACCGACGATCAAGATGATCCCGAGAAACGGAGCGACCATGTAGAGCGCGAAAAAGACGGTGCTCTTGAACAAATCGATGGCGAGTTCTGGAGTCATGCGAGTTGCCCCTTCTGCGTCACTGGAAGCTTTCCACGAGGCTCTTCACCACCAGGTGCCAGCCATCCACGAGCACAAAAAGCAGGAGTTTAAACGGCAGCGACACCACCGACGGCGGCATCATCATCATGCCAAGCGCCATCAGGATCGATGAGACCAGAAAGTCGATGACGAGAAACGGCAGGAAAATCAGAAACCCCATCTGAAATGCCGTCTGGAGTTCGCTGATGACAAAGGCGGGGATCACCACGCGCATCGGCAAATCCTGCACTTTGGTCGGAGGGAACCGGCCCATTTGCAGGAAAAACTCCAGATCGCGCGTACGCGTCTGCTTCAGCATGAAAGCCTTGATCGGCTGCGAGGCCGCATCGAGTGCTTGCGAGGAGGTCATCTGGCCGGCCAGGTAGGGCTGGAGCGACTCGGTATTCACCTTGTCAATGATCGGGCCCATCAGGAAAAATGTCAGGAATAGAGACAGGCCCACGATGATCTGATTCGACGGCGCACTCGGCACGCCGATCGCCGTGCGCACAAAACCGAGGACAATCACCATGCGAGTGAAACTCGTCATCAGCATCACGATCGACGGCGCGAGCGTGAGCAGCGTCATCAGAATGACGATCTGAATAGCCACGCTGACGTCGCCTGGCTTGCTGCCGCCCTCCATGCCGATGTTCAGGCGCCAGGGTTCCGGCTTCGAGGCCGCAGCGGTGGTCGAGTTCGAGGCGTTAGTGGGCGTGGACGATCCCGAAATGGTGACGGTCTGAGTCTGAGCGGGCGCCGCGGGAGCCGGCTCAGTTTGCGCTGGCAGGAAGGCCGCAAACGCGAAAAAGACGAGCCCGGCGAACAAGTGCCGCACGCCCTTCGCAAAAAAACGGGCAGAGAAAAGGCGCATCATGGCGCGGCCTCCGGGGGCGCAGGCGTCTTGTCGCCGAGCGGAGTGAGCATCTCGATATGCCCGGGCGTCACGCCGAGCAGGTATTTCCGCCCTTCATAACTGGCCACGACGAGATACTGCCGGTTGCCCAAGGAGCGCGTCTCCTCAAGCTGAAGTTTCTGGTTGGGACGATTGCCCAACACGCCGCCAACGCCCGCACGCCGCTTGATGACGAGCCAGCCGCCTGCCAGCCCGATCAAAAGGGCGATCGCGAGCCAGGTATTGCCCGAGCCGCGGGAAGCCGGCTGGACCGTGTCCTCGCCGGCGGGGCGCTCCGCACTTCCCTTCGGATAAATCACAGTGTCGGGCGCGGGAGCAGGAGCCGTGGGCTCCGCAAAAGCACTCATCGGCTGCGCCGTGGCTAAAACGACGCAGCCGATTACCATAGGCAGCCGACGCAGGGCGTCGGTAAAGGATTTGAAATGGAGGCGCATGGGGTTTGCGCAGCCGGGATTAAGCACCGGGCACGCTGCCGACAAGCTCCGTGATCTTGATGCCGAAGCTATCTTCGACGACGACGACCTCGCCATAGGCGATCAGTTTGTCGTTGGCGTACAGCCCGACCGGATCGCTCGCATGCTGGTTGAGCTGTACGACGGTGCCGGGCGAGAGTTCGAGCACCTCGCGCATCGGGAGCATGCAGGAGCCAAGCTGCACGGTCACTTTGACCTTCACGTCCAGGACAATCTCAAGGGCCTTATCTTCCATAGGGTTTGGGTGGAGCGATCTCCGTTTCGGTGATTTTTTTCACGAGGTTGACGGCGACGCGGTCGCCCTCGATTCCGACAGTCCCCTCGTATTTGGGCGTGTTATTGAGCAACAGCCGCGTCTTTTCGACGATCCCTGCGGGCATCTCAATGACGTCGCCGACTCGCAGCGCGGCAATCTCCCGCAGGCTTAGTTCAAAAGCGTCCCACTCGGCGCGGACGGGGATGGAAATCTTTTCGTAGATGGGCTGCCACTCCGCTTTCTTGGCGACGGACGTGGCCACAGTCGTGTCTTTCTGGCGACGGGCCTGCATCGATTTTACGAGCGGCTCGATCGTGTAGTAAGGGACGCCGATCTGCATCTGTTCCGCACAGTCGCCAAAATCGGCTTCGAGCGTGAGCGCGAGGATCACGGCGTCCTTGGGCGAGGTCTGCAAAAAGCGTCCGTTGGTCTCGTGCCCGATGATCTGGGGGTGGAGCTCCTGCTCCTGCTTCCACTGGCCGCACCACTCTTCGAGGACGATCATGATGATGTCCTCGATCAGCCCGATCTCGATCTCGGTCAGATAGCGTTCCGCTTTTACCGAGTGTCCGCGACCACCGAGCATACGATCGGCAATCGTGAGGGCCAGGCGCGGGTTGATATCAAGAATGCCAACGCCGAACAGCGGCTCGGCTTTGAACAGACACAGGTGCGTCGGGTTCGGGAGTGCCTCCGTAAATTTGAGGTACGACAGCGTCGTGAGTTTGGCCATCTTCAGGGCAAACTCCATACGCAGGAAAAGCGAGAGGCGGGCGGAGAGATAGCGGATGAAATCCTCGTGCATGAGGCGCAGGCGCCTCAGCTCGACCTCGGTGAGGAAGACCGGGTTGCGGAAATCGTAAGTTTCAACCTTCGGGCCAGTGGCTGCATCCAGCCGCTGCCCGTCGGCGCGGTAGATGTGCGTCTTTTTCTGGACGTCCGCCGACGCCAACAGCTTGTCGATCTCGGACTGATCTAGGATATCCGAGAAGCCGCCGGAAATGTTGGGATCGTCCGCCATGAGGTCGGGGTTTATTGCACCACGAAGTCCGTGAAGTAGACCTGATCGGCGGTCTTCTTGCCGAGGGCCTGGTTATACGAATTGATGAGCTTCTCTCGGATGATGTTCTTCGCGCCGACTTCTTCGAGATCGGCAAGCGAGAGCGAGGAGAGGACATTGAGCGTCACATCAAGGAGTTTGTCCTTATTGGACTCAAAGGTCGCCCGGAGCGTGTTATCCTTTCCGACCACCTTGAACGTGGTCTTGAGGTAACGGGTACCCATCGTACCGGAGAGGTTCACTATCACATTGGCAAACTCGTAGGAGTTGGCCGCACCAGCCGCGCCTTTCTTACCCTCATGCGATTCGCCACCGCCTTCCGTCGCCGCAGCAGCAGGCTCGGCAGCCGCGCCTGCCTCCGTCGCAGGGGGGGCTGCGACGATCTGCGAGAGCTTTTTCTCGAACTGCGGCAGGATGACAAACTGGGCGACGGCCCACGAAACCACGGGAGCGAGCACGACGACGAGGATCACTGGCATGAGTGACTTGATCGCCGAGGGGCGGGCTTCCGCACTGGGGGCCGGCGCGGCGGCTTGTGGCGCCGGCGCAGGGGCTGCAGCTTCAGGTTTGGTGGCCATGGGGAAAAGGTGGCAGGCGAAACGCGACGAGGATTAGCGCTTCAGATTCACGATGTCTTCGAGGACCGTGTCGGAAACCGTGACCAAACGCGAGCTCGCTTGGAAGCTGCGCTGCGCCGTGATCATGTTGGCGAATTCCTCCGTGAGATCGACATTCGAGAGTTCGAGGGCACCGGACTGGATTTTGCCCAGGCCGCCTTGGTTGGGCCTGTCATTGCCTGTAAGCCCCGTGCCGTTGATCGCGCCCGCCGCCTCAAAGCCCGAGTACAAGTTATTCCCCTCCTTCATGAGGGCGTTCTGATCGTTGAAGTTCTTCAGCAAAAGCTGATTGCTCGTGGCAGTAGTGCCATTCGCGTAAAACTCCACGACATTACCACTTTCATCGATCGACGAACTCGAACGCTGTGAAGGAGTAGCCGCAGCGAGCGCTGCTTTGGCAGCCGTGGCTGCACCACCTTGCGCCGTGACGCTGGACGAACTCAGCGAGGTCCGAACCCCGGTCAAAAGCAATGCCTGCTTGCCAGCAGCGTCCGCAGCGACGTAAGCAGCTGAAGTTTTAATCTCTAATTGAGCAGTTTGCACGGCCGCACGAGCCGAGACCAAGGCATCGCGCTTCGCCTGAGCAATGGCCAGAGCAGCCGAACCGGCAGCAGCAGCCGTGACGACATCAGCATCTGCCGCCGTGATTCGCGCATTCAGCTCGGTTAGGACCAACGAAGAATCCGCAGCAGTCACACCGAAAGACGAGATTGAAGCCAACTCATCGGCGGCACTTTGGGCGCTATCATAAGCCAGATTGGCTGCCGCTATTTCGGTCGCATGATCAGTGGCCCAACTGGCCGAGATCTCAGCCTGCGAACGCAGCTTGATATCGCCTATTACACTCGGCGACGTAGAGCCAGCCCCACCAGTCAAGCCCTGCACCCGGTAGCCTTCCTGATTCACGAGGAAGCCCTGATCGTCCCACCGGAATTCACCGGCACGGGTGGCGTAGACCGAACCGTCCGTGGGATTCTTCACGATGAAATAGCCATTCCCCGAAATCGCGAGATCGGTGGTGCTGCCCGAGGAGGAGACCGAGCCCTGCGTGAAATTTGTCGAGATTCCCCTCAATGCGACGCCGGTACCGACCTGTGTAGCAGTCTGGTTTGACCCAGTCGCCGAGGAAGGGGCCGAGCCACGAAGCGTGTTGCTAAAACTATCTGCAAACGACGCCTGGTTGCTCTTGTAGGCGGTCGTATTGACGTTGGCGATGTTGTTGCCGATGACTTCGAGCCCTTTGGTGAAAGAGCGGAGAGCGCTGACGCCCGAGGTGAGAGTTCCGATGAGAGGCATGGTTTTTCGAGGTTAATGGTTTTCTAAAAAGGTCATTCGGCCGTCGTCGTGACGGGCTCGACCTTGGTTACGGAGCCATAGGGGTAACTGACGCCATCAATCGTGACATAAACGGCCGACGTATCTGCAGTGACGGAGCTCGGTACACCGGTGATGGTGCCGTCCTCCGTCGTGATCGTGACATTCTTGCCGATCAGGCTTGTCGCCGCCTGAAGCTGAATGTCGGCGCGCATATAGCCCATCTCGGAGACCAGCGACTGGGTCTGATTCAGCGAGGTGAACTGCGCCATCTGCGAAATGTACTCCGTGTTGTCCATCGGATCGAGTGGGTCCTGATTACCCATCTCGACGATGAGCAGCTTCATGAAATCCTCCGAATCGAGGGTCTGTTTCGCAGCGGCAGCGGCGGCCGTTCCCGAATCAGCCGAGGTGTTGGGTGTAGAGGCGACAGGAGAGACAGGCATGGCAGTGGTTCGTTAGGCGAGCGTGTGGAGATAACGGGCGGTCTCGGGACGGGCCGATTGCGGCGCCGCCGAGGAGCCCATCGAAGAGGCTGCAGACGACGTCTCCGAACCGGCGTGGCGAAGACCGCCGGAGGAAGACGTCGTCTGCGAAGGGGATTGTTGCGACTGCTGCTGGCGGGCGTACTGCCCACCCATGTCCAAACCTGTGTCGCGAGAGGTCGAAGTCGGTGTGGAGAAAACGGGATCCGCCAGGCGCACGCCGGAATCAGTCGTGGTCAGACCCGACATGGAGCTTTGCCAGTCGCGAGCCAGATGCTCGCGCAACTCGGGCGACTCCGTCCGGAATGCCGTGTGCACCACGCCATCGCGGTATTCGATACGGATGTGCAACGGAGAGTCCTGCCCTTCGGAGAGCGTCACTTCGACGACATTCTGCCGCGACGCCTTCAAGTTCTCCACGGCATCCTGGACCGCCTCGAAGGCCCTGCTCACAGGCGCCATGGCCTCCGTGGCTGCGACATCGGCGACCTGCAAGCCCTGGGCTACTGCCGAGACCGCGCCCGCGACGGCATGCTCCGCACTCGGAGTCATCGAACCGGCCGTGGATGTGATGTCGGAAATCATAGCGCGATACCGTTTAGCACCAGCGATGCCAGCCACGTTCGCACCATCCGCTAGAGCCTTATATCCAGAGTTTAATATTTTTCTTTCACTAAATGAAGATGGCACGTTACGCACCGCGGCCGACTCGGGCTGCACGAGCCCGGCAGAATTTGCCTCAGCGGAGACCGTTTGCTCCGGGGCGGTATCCGCAGTGGCGTTCACGGTCTTGGTCATCGGCAAAGCCGCCGGCGTCGAGCTCGACTGGAGCACGCGCGCCACATTGGAAGCATCCACCGCAGTCACCTCGCCCGGCTGGGATGTTTTTTCCAGCACCGAGGTCGACTTGCCGAGCTCCGGAGCGCCGCTCGGCAGGGCAGAATTTACTCCAGAAGAAACTGGGGACCCGAACGCTTGATTAGCAGTGGCGTCCACGGTCTTCGTCATCGGCAAAGGCGCCGGCGTCGAGCTCGACTGGAGCACGCGCGCCACATTCGACGCATCCACCGCAGTCACCTCGCCCGGCTGGGATGTTTTTTCCAGCACCGAGGTCGACTTGCCGAGCTCCGGAGAGCCGCTCGGCAGGGCAGAATTTACTCCAGAAGAAACTGGGGACCCGAACGCTTGATTAGCAGTGGCGTCCACGGTTTTGGTCATCGGCAAACGCGCCGGCGCCAACGAAGCCGTCGGAGTGGTCCCATCCGAGCGAACTGGCAATGGAGATTCGGCGCGACCGGCCCCCAAAAACGTGCGCGCAGCCGAGCTGTGCACGGGGCCCTCCGCACTCGCCTGCCCCACCAATTGCTCGCTCAACTGGGCCGATGCGCGCGTGGTGCGCATGTCATGCGCACCACCCTCACGGTCCGCGAGAGCGACGTCCGATTCCGCCACGCCAGACGTCTCAGTCTTCAGAGTCTCACGAGGGATCACCGGCTCGGTGCGCACAGGCGCCACCCCGGGCTGCTGGGACGCGATCAATTCCATGATCAACGAACCCGGAGTGCCGGGGGCATCCGCCCCACCCTCCTCGATATCGCCGGACTCCGTGGTCGCCCCTTCATCCGCTTCGTCCACAGCCCCCGGTGCAGACTCTCTTGGGATCGTCAACGGTATGCACTGCTCGGCCAAAACAGCCGGCTCATCCACACAAGCGGGCGCCGCTGCGAGCGTGCAGGCCACCGTGGGCCGCACAAAAACGGTCGCCGAAGTCGTCGGGGAGGGAAGCATGCCGGCGGCGGCGGGCACGACCACGGTCTCCGCTGCAGCCGGGCTGAGCGCCGCCATCTGCGCGTCAAAACTCGCGGTCTCAGTGAGTCCACCACTGAGCGAGGCGGGCATGGAGCCCACGATCGGCTCGCCGGCAGAGGGAGTCTGAGCAGTAGGGAAAAATGGAAGCGACACGGGCATAAAGGGGGAAGCCCTCCGTGGGATGAAAAATCCCGCCTCGTCCGTGAAGCGGCAGGCCGGCGAATCCGCACCGGCGCGGACCGATCAAGCGTC
>MWDT01000072.1 GCA_002070825.1 Verrucomicrobia bacterium ADurb.Bin122 | reverse complement strand
AAGGAAGGGCGGGATTGGGAGACGTGGATGTCGCTTTCCGTGCACGAAATCGAGAGCCAGGAGCTCGGCTGCCGCCACGCATTTGGCACGACGGTGGTGATGGGGCTGGGCATGGGCTGGATCGCGCTCAACGCTGCGCTCCGGCGGTGATCGGGTTGTTTCACGAGAGCGGGGCGGTGGAGTCGTTGCCCGAAGCGTTGCGCGGCAAGATCGAGATCGTCGAGGCCGACGCGCTTCTCTGGCAGCCGTCGGCGCCGGTGGATTTCCTGTATGCCGACATCTGGCTGACGCTGGCCGAGCCGGAAACGCTCGATCAGGTGCGGCGCATGCAGGCTAATGTGCGAGCGCGTCAGGTTTATTTCTGGGGGCAGGAGATCACGTTGTTCGCCCGGGCGGCCGCCTGGCGAGAGGCCGGCGAGGCGTGGACGATGGACTTGGTGCGCCGGTGTGCGGCGGAGCAACTCGGATTGCCGCTGCTATTGCCGGAGGGTATCGGTTATCCGGAGATGATCGACCGCGTGGTGGCCAGCCGTCGCCTGCGTGGGCTGCCGGTGCGCTAACTTGCCGCACGCCATTCGAGCAGGCGCCAGATGGCCTTCCGCAGTGTTAGCGGGCGCCTTCGCCGGGCGTGATTTGCTCGACCTCGATGTGGAGAGCCTGGCCGGGGGCGCAGTCGGCACGCAGGGCGACGAAGCGGTCGCGGTACTGGTCCCAGATCGGCCAGAGCGCGGTGCGGTCTGTTTCAGGAATGGGCAGGGTCTCAATCGCGCTTCTCGAAAAGAAGCCGAAACGGCCCTCGTCGATAGTCGGCGGGAGGGTGTCGATCGGGTTGCGGCAGCGGAATAAAAACATGAGCCAGTGACCGGCGCCCTCGTAGGCTTTTTCCGCGATCATGCAGAACAAGTGCAGGTCGGCGGGCGAAATCGCGTGGCCGGTTTCCTCCATGGTCTCGCGGGCGGCGCATTCGAAGGGCGATTCGCCGAGGCCCATTTCGAGTTTGCCCCCGATGGGGCTCCAAGAGCCGAGGTTCGGGGCCTTGTTGCGCAAGATCAGCAACAGCTCACCGGCTGAGTTTTCCAGGAAGACGAGGACGGCGATTTTATAGGAAAGGGAGGTCGCGGGCAGTTGAGCAGCCATGGGAGCAGCACACGCGAGTGCGGAGGCGGCGCAAGGGCGAAGCAGCGTGTAACTAGGGGATGAAAACTTGGCTAAATTCCGTGGGGTGGATGGTTGCGCTTGCGACGAGGCAGGTGCCGTTGTTCTTCAAGGACGAACAATGGTGGCAGCCAGCTCCACTAACGTCGTTTTGGGCCCCAGCCGTGCCGTGTGCGGACGCTTTGCGTCTGGGCGGCTGCGTCTGGTGTTGCGCAATTATCGCGTGGTGTCTCTGGAGACATTGGCGGGGGCAGAATGGGCGGATCGGGCGGGGCATGCGCTGGGAGAGCTTGGAAACGCTAGAGGTTGGCGCGGGCGTGTGGCGGTGGCGTTGCCGCTGACGGCGGTATTTCACATGCGGGTCGGGCAACTGCCGGCGGCTGCAGGGGCCCGGCGCGTGCGGCTGGCACAGCAGGCACAGGATGCGTCTGGGCTGCCTCTGTCGGAACTCACGTGGGCGGCTCAGCCGGTGGGCGATCCGGCCAGTCGGGAGGCAATCATGGCCGTGGCGCGTAGCTCGGAGGTAGCGCTGCTTCACACGCGTGGAGTGGCCGCAGGTGCCCGCGGCGTGTGCTTCATGAGTGCCGGATTCGCATTGTGGCGGGCGTTTGTGCACAACTATCCCGAGCAGGTGGCGCCGGCTGTTTTTGCAGCGGTGGAACCGGAGGGCCTGCACTTGCTTTTCGTTGACGGCCCCAGGTGGCAATTGCGTGCCCTTCGTTGGAGTACTGCGGGAGACGACGTACTCGCGCTGGCAGAGCTGGAGCTCAAGCGCGCGCTGGCACTTCATCGACACCAGGGAGAGTTGCGCGTACCTGAGGTTTTGTTTTGGGCCGCGCACCAGCGGACGGATGACGAGGCATTGAACCGGCTGGCCCAGGTGTTGGCTTTGCGCGTCGATCGATTCGATCCCTTTCGCCGGGTTGGCCGGAGCCCGGACTTGGTTCTCGACGATGACCTCGTCGCTCAGGGCAAACTGGTTGGTCTGGCGCTTCTGCGCCATGCTCGAGAGGTGCAGAAGCTCGATCTGTGCCCAGCTCACTTGAAACGTGAGGAGCGCCAGCGTGTGCTGCGACGCGTGGGCGTGGCGTTGTTTGTGGCGGTTGTCGCCGGACTGTGTTTCGGGGCAGGGGTTTTACGGCATCAGGCTGCTGTAGAAGCGAACGCGGCACGGGCGGCTCATGAGCGGTTGGCGATGGCCCGAGCCAAGGCAAGGCAGGCCGATCTGGACCGGGCAAGGCTCGCTGATTTGCGGTCGGAGTTGGCCGTCCTCTCGCATGTCGTCTCGGCGCGGCGAGGCTGGGCTGAGCTTCTGGCTGACTTGGAACGACGCCTCGCGGTGGTGGGCGATGTCTGGCTGGATGAACTCCACTATCAATCTGGGACGGCGGATTTGCAGGAGGGCAAAGGGGCTCGGCTTGTCATCAAAGGGGTTTTCCTCGGGGCGCAGGGGGCGCGTTCTTCATCGGATACGTCCACCCGGGCCCGGGCGTTGGTTGGCCAGTTGGCACAATCAGCGGGAGTGGTCTCCGTCTGCGAGGAGCATTTCGACGAGGATGAGCCTGGGCTGGTGCGTTTCGGCTGCACGCTAGTGTTGAAAGGTGCTCCATGAGGGCGGGCCTTCAACTTCCACGTTTGGGACTGCGAGGTGCGGGGTTGCTGGTGCTCGGCTTGCTCGGTGTGTGTGCCGTCTGGGATATCCGACATCGTTGCGCGGAGGTTTCTCGGAGCCGCCGACAGCAGAGCGCCTGTGCCGCGGAGTTAAGGCCACTTGTCAGTGCAGCTGTCGAGGACGTGGCAGCGGCGATCACGCAGAGTGAGCAGGCACTCGATGGCGCAAGGAGGGACTGCGGGTTGCTCGCGGTGGAGCGTGCGGCGTCTGCGCCGGAGTATTTCGAGTTGTCCGAGCGGCTGGCGCGGTGGCGGGAGCAGGCGCGTGTGGCGGGACTTCGCATCAAAGAGGGCGAGCGTTTTGGCTTCGCCGTGCGGGGAGCCGATTTGGGCGAAGCAGAGTCGCCCGGCCGATTGCGGCGCCGGTTGCGGGCGATGGATCGGATGGTGGAGTCGGTTTTGATCGCTCGACCGGAGGAGGTTCTTTCGTGGCAGTGCGTGGAGCCTGCAGACGGGGCTCTGGCGCCATGTCTTGCCGGGGGAATGGTTGCTGGGACGACGGTGCGGGTCGTGTTTTCTGGGGATACGGATACGCTTCGGGGCTTGCTCAATACATTGTCAGGGGCCGAACCCGCGTGGATTATCCATTCGGTCGACGCAAGACGCCGGCATGTCGCGCAGGGCTCTCCGGTCGTTTCAATGGCCCGTGAGGACGACGCTGCGTCGTCATTGGTGATGCGGGCCGAGGCTGTCTCCCCCAGGGAGATGCTGAATGGGCCAAATCGGCGGGTGTTTCCGGTGGGTGTGATGCACTTCGAGGTGACTGCGTCGTTCCTGGAGTGGACAGGCCAGGCGAGGCCGAGGCCATCCATCGGCGCTGAGTGGAAGTCCCCGTGGCCTGCGGCGGAGGCGAGCGCGGGCGCGTTGTTTACGCCACCAACACTCTGGTTTGATGATGATGTGCAGCGCTGGGCCAGGGCTCAGCTGGAGAAACAAGATCCCAGGCCGGTTATTTTGCCTGTGAAGGTTCTCGGTGTGATGCCCGAATTCTTCCGTCTCCAACTGAGCGGCTACATCGGGGACGAGCATGGCGGCTGCGGCGTGTTTACCAATCAAGAGACTCGGGAGTCGTTCCTGGCTGGCGTGGAGGCGGATGTGCCCGGGCTCGGCGTTCGCATCCTGAAAATCTCACGCGACCGTGCCCACGCTAAGACGACTGCGAGCGTGCTCGATGCCCGTTGCGGCGAGGAGCTCGAGTTGTCCGACCAGCATTGGAAAGAGACGGGCACCCTGATCGCAGCACTTGAGGTGGCCGGCGTGTACCGTCGGGTGCGTGTGGATGATGACTTTTCAGTGGGTGGAGTCCGCTACCATGTTGAGTCGATTCGTGATGCACCGGCGTGCGTTGAGATCACGGCGGAATCGCCCGCGTGGCCCGGTCGCGTGGTGCGCACGCTCAAGCCCCCCGAACCCTTTACCCCATGAGTACGCATACCCTGTTCCGATGTCTTGTTGTGATGGCTTCCCTCTCGGGCCCCTTATCTGGGGCAGTCGCGGAGCCTCCGCCGCCGAGCCCTCGCACGGCGGCGCGCGCCGAGATGATGCGCTCGGTGGAGCAAAGTTGGGGGCACGTGCCCGGCAGGGATGTCGTGGCGCTCGGATCGGCGAATTCGGAAGTGAGGAGTCCACTGGATAGGAAACTCGACGAGATCGTGTTGCCGGAGGTGAGTTTCAATCGGGTGGAGCTGGCGAGTGCGGCAGGGTTGCTCGGCGCGGCGTCGGTGGCGCACGATCAGTCAGAAACTGGTCGGAAGGGCGTGAATATCGTGCTGCTCGACCCGCAGCGGAAAGGAGCGGCGGTCACGCTGTCCGTCAACGGGCTGACGTTGCGTCGCGTGATCGAGCTGGTGGCGGCCGCCGGTGGGTGTCGCTACGAGGTGCAGGCCGACGCGGTGGTGCTGCGCCCGCTCGGAGATGTGGGCGAGGTCGAGATGGAGTTTTTCCCGGTCGCACGCGCGACGGTGTTGCGGATGACCGGGCAGTCGGGATTGGCGAATTCCTCCAAGGGCGCGCCGGCGCAGCAGGGCGAGGCGGAGGCGATCCGGGCGTTTCTCCAGCAGGCGGGCATCGTGTTCGACGCGACGCCGGGGGCGAGTCTGGCCTACGATGGGGCGTCGATCATCGTCTCGCAGACGCCGCGCAATCTGGAGCGCATCCGAGGGCTGCTCGCGCGGTACCGGGAGGTGCGGCAGGTGGAGATCGAGGCGAAGTTTATGGAGGTGCAGGAAGGGGCGCTGGAAGAGTTGGGTGTCAACTGGCGCGTGACGCGGCGCGGGGTGGCGCAGTTCGATCCGGCGACGGGCGCGCCGGTGATCGATGGCAGCGGGCGGCAGGTGTACAAGCCGCAGGAGGTGTACGACACCTCGGGATCGAACCGCAGCCTGCCGGGCGCATTTTCCGGGTCTCAGACGACGAGCGACATCCTGGTCGATGGCGAGGCGGTGGCGAACATGGCCGCGCCGACGCTGCCGGGGGCGGCGCAGCTCGCGGACAAGGCGGCGCCGCTGGCCACGATCTCGGGCTTCGTGGGCGAGTTTGACGTCGCGGCGGTGGTGCGGGCGCTGTCGCAGCAGCAGGGCTCGGATCTGCTGAGCGCGCCGAAGGTGACGGTGCTCTCCGGCAATGTGGCGACGATCACCGTGGCGCAGGAGCTGCGGTATCCGCAGAGCTATGGCGAGATTCGCAGTGAAGTGGGCACTTCGAGTGCGCAAAACAGCGGAAGCGCGGGCGTGACGATCACCTCGGGTACGCCGCAGAGTTTTACGACGCGCAACGTCGGCGTGGAGTTGCAGGTGTTGCCGACGGTGGAGGAGGACAACGACGCGATCAGCCTCGATTTGCATCCCAAGGTGACGGAGTTCGAGGGCTTCGTGGAGTATGGCGGGCCGAGTCTGGCGATCTCGGGCGGGCGCTCGGTGACGGTGCCTCCGGGGTTTTATCAGCCGATCTTTTCGGTGCGCGAGGTGACGACGAAGGTTACGCTCTGGAACGGCGCGACGCTGGTCATGGGTGGGCTGACGCGCGAGGAGGTGAAGACGGTGAACGACAAGGTGCCGGTGCTTGGCGACATCCCGCTTCTCGGGCGGTTATTCAGGTCGAAGGGCGAGAGCGCGCAGAAGCGCAATCTGCTGATTTTCGTGACGGCCAATCTACTCAGTCCAGGCGGTGCCCTGCGTCCACAGGTTGCGGCGGCGGGGGCGGTGGATGGGCACAAAAAAGCCGACCGGTGAAGGTCGGCTTTGGTAAAGCGGGTTGCGCTTAAAACGGCACATCTTCGTCCACGTTGCCCTGACTGGCCGGGGGGGGCGCGGCGGGGCGGCGGGCCGGAGGAGCGGAGTAGCGGGGGGCTTCGGCGGTCTGATCGACCTCCTCGCCTGAGCCGCCACCTTGGGCACCGCCTTCGCGGGCACCGACGAACTGGAAGTTTTCCAAGACGACCTTCAATTTGCTGCGCTTCTGACCCGAGGTTTTGTCTTCCCATGAGTCGAGCTTGAGGCGGCCTTCGATGAAGAGCGGCTTCCCCTTGGTGCAGTATTTGGAGATCGTTTCGGCCTGACGGCCCCAAGCCTCGATATCGACAAAGGTCGTCTCGTCGCGGGTGGCGCCAGATTCGTCTTTGAACTGGCGGTTGACCGCGAGGCCGAGCTGACAAATGGCGGTGCCCTTCGGCGTGACCCGGAGCTCGGGATCGCGCGTCAGGTTTCCCAGAAGGATGACTTTGTTGTAGGAGGCCATGGGAGCGCGAGAGGCTTAGGCCAGCTGAATGTAGGTGCGGTAGACCTGGTTCTTCAGGCGGAGGCGCTCCTTGAGGGCTTCCGGGACAGTGGCGGCGGCCGCGAAGTCGATCTGCACGTAGGTGGCGGCGACGAGCTTCTTGTCGGTGACGCGAGCGAAGTCGCGTTTGCCGAGGTTCTCGACTTTGCCGACGACGCCTTGGACCGCGACGATCTCGGCCTTCACGTCTTCGATGATCTTTTCGATGGTGTCTTCCGTGCCACGATTATCGAGGATGAAGGTCGCGCGGTAGTTGCGTTGATTGGTGCTCATTTTGAATTTCGACGATTAAGTTGATTCATGGCTTCGTCGACTCCGCGATCAAGCAGGAGGGCGAGGCCGGAGAGATGGGATTCGAGTTGCTGGGCTACGAGGATTTGCTGTTCGGGAGTAAATTTTCCGAGGACGAAGTCTTTGAGGTCCATTTGAGAGGGCACTTTGGGGCCGATGCCGAGGCGGTAACGGGCGAACCCGTTGCCGACGTGCTCCAAGAGGCTGGCGATGCCGTTATGGCCGCCGGCGCTGCCGCTGGCGGAGATTTTGCGCAGTCCGAGGTCGATCGTGAGGTCATCGTAAACGACGGCGATCTGCGCGGGCTCCAGCTTATGGAAACGTTGCAAGGCTCCGAGGGCCAAGCCGCTTTCGTTCATGTACGTCAGCGGTTTGACGAGCCAGAGAGTCTTGCCTGGCGCTCGA
This sequence comes from Verrucomicrobia bacterium ADurb.Bin122, assembly GCA_002070825.1. GTDB lineage: Bacteria > Verrucomicrobiota > Verrucomicrobiia > Opitutales > Opitutaceae > MWDT01. Next base: position 1,383 of record MWDT01000072.1, on the reverse strand, counting down.
TCCCAGCGGGCGACTTCGGAGTGGAAACGCGGTTGGGCGCTCCATGAGAGACCGTGTTTGCGCGCGAAGGCGTCGATCACGATCCAGCCGAGGTTGTGCCGGGTATCGGCATAGTCGCGACCGGGGTTTCCCAGGCCGGCGACAAGCAGGATGGACATGTCTCAAAGAACAACGTCGCGCCCCGCAGCGGTCAAGCGGCGGGGCGAAACGGAAAGGGCTTACTTCTTGGCAGGAGCCGCAGCTTTGGCGGCGGGGGCAGCGGCCTTGGCGCCAGCAGCAGGAGCGGCAGCCTTGGCATCGCCCGCGGGGGCGGCACCAGCGGCAGGAGCGGCGGCACCAGCGGCGGGCGTGGCGGCGGCCTCTTCCTCGATCTCGGTGATCGAGACGACCGGCTGGCCGGGGAGATCGCGGAACTCAACACCGGCGACTGGCTTCAGGCTGCCGACCTTGATGGTCTCGCCGACCTTGAGGTCGGTGACGTCCACGCTGATGTAGTCGGGAAGGTCTTTCGGAAGGCAGCGGATGCGCAGCTGGTGGGTGGCGATTTCGAGCACGCCGCCCTCGGTCTTTACACCGTAGGCTTCACCGGTGATGACGACCGGCACGCGGATCTCGAATTTCTCGTCCGCCTTGACCTCCTGGAGGTCGACGTGGAGGTAGGCGTCGGTGATCGGGTCACGCTGGACTTCCTGCAGGAAGGCGAGGGCCACGTCCTTTTTGTCTTCGCGGGTGAGCTCAATGATCTTGGCGCGACCGGCGACGGCTTTGAGGAGGCGGACAAACTCGGGTACATCGATCGAGAGTTTTTCCGGGTTGGTGTGCATCCCGTAGATAATTGCGGGAATGCGCTTAACCTTGCGCAGGCGGCGCGAGGCAGAACGGCCCGTTTGAGCACGGGAAGTGACGGAGAGCGTGAGTTTTTGTGTCATAGTTTCGTTCCCCCTATACCCCCGGGAATCGGGAGCAGGCGTAGTAGAAAGGGTGCAGGTGATAGGTCGCCCTAGGGGGAACGCAACTAAATCTTTCACCGGGGCGGGGCCGGCCACGGGCTCAGCGGACGATCATGACGCCGACGCGCCATTGCCAGGGCAGGCGCTTGTTGTAGTCGAGGATCGTTTCGCCCCAGCCGTTGAAGTACTGGAGGTGCAGGTAGCCGTGGCGGAGCACAAAATTGTCGTAGTGCAGGAGCGAGGCGAAGGGGTAGCTGGCGTCGATCTGCACGCTGCCGTAGTGGCCCTTCATGCCTTTGCGCAACTTGGCCTCAATCTTGAGGCTGTCGATGCGCTCCCAGCCGACGATCAGATCGCAGTAGCCGCGATAGTCGGCGATGTCTGCGTTCTCCTCTTTTTCCAGATAGTAGTAGGTCTTGGCGGAGAGGCTCAG
>MWDT01000071.1 GCA_002070825.1 Verrucomicrobia bacterium ADurb.Bin122 | reverse complement strand
CTGGAGTGCTACATCTTTCAGCCTGGAGAGCCTGGCGATGCCTTCCGGGCGGCGCTGGTTGCGGCCGCGCGTCGCCGGGTGTGGGTGCGCGTGCTTGTCGATGGGTTTGGCTCGAAGGAGCTGCCTGCCGATTATTGGCGCGAGCTGACGGAGGCCGGAGGCTGCGTCGGCGTGTTCAATCCCCTGGCGTTGGACCGGATCGCGATCCGCAATCATCGCAAACTGATGGTGGTGGATGAGGCGCTTTCGTTTGTCGTCGGGTTTAACATTGCGCCCGAGTACGTGGGCGACGGGGTGACGCGTGGCTGGCGCGACCTTGGGTTGGTCCTCCGTGGCGATACGCCCAAACATCTCGCGGCGTCGTTCGACGAGATGTGGGAGGCGCGTGCGTTTCGCCATCCGTACGGATTGCGCTTCTGGTTTTCGACGCTGCGCCGCCGGCTGGTCGCGTGCAGCAGCGCCGAGGTGATGGCGATGGGGCCGGGGCTGGGGCGGAATGCGTTTCACGCGAGCCTGCTGCGGTCGTTGAGGCGCGCGCGCAATGTCCGGATCGTGTCGGCGTATTTTGTGCCGAGTTTCCGCCTGCGGCGGGCATTGCAACGCGTGGCGCGGCGGGGCGGCCGGGTGCGCCTGTTGCTGGCGGGAAAGACGGATGTGCCGCTGGTGCAGGCGGCCGGGCGGGCGTTTTACGGGGCGCTGTTGCAGGCGGGGGTGGAGATCGCGGAGTACCAGCCGCAGGTGCTGCATGCGAAACTCGCCCTGGTCGATGGCGCGGTCTTTGCCGGCTCCTCCAATCTCGATGCGCGGTCGCTGGGTATCAACTACGAGTTGATGGTGCGTCTGCCGGATGCCGCGCTCGCGGAGCAGGGGCGGAAGATTTTTGAGGCCGACTGGGCGCGTGCGCGCGTGATCGATGCGGCGCAGTGGGCGCGCGGGCGCAGCTGGTTGACGCGGTGGCGCGAGAGCGTGGCGCTGTTTTTGCTGACACGGTTCGACCTGTGGTTTGCGCGGCGCCAGCTGCGGCGGCTGAGCTGAGGGGACACAAAAAACGAGCCTCGGAGGCGAGGCGCGTCGGTGAAGGCGGGAGGCTCAGAAGAACTTCTTCGCCTTGTCGAACCAGCTTTTGGAGGTCGGATGCTCGGCGTCTCCGCAGACGCGGGCGAACTCCTCGAGCGCGCGGCGTTGCTCGCCGGTGAGGCTCGTGGGCACTTCGACGTGTACGCGGACGAGCTGGTCGCCGGCGCTGCCGGAGCGGAGCTGGGGCATGCCCTTGCCGCGGAGGCGGAAGGTGGTGCCGCTTTGCGTGGCCGGCGGGATCTTGAGCGAGGCCTTGCCGGAGAGGGTGGGCACTTCGATGGTGCCGCCCAGGGTGGCGAGGGTGAACTTGATCGGAATCTCGCAGAAGAGGTCGTCGCCGTGGCGCTCGAACAGCTCGTGCTCCTTGACCGTGATGACGATGTAGAGATCGCCCGGCTGGCCGCCCGCCAGGCCCGCCTCGCCGTTGCCGGCGGAGCGTAGGCGCGAGCCGGTGTCGACGCCGGGGGGGATGCGGACGTTGATCTTGGTGGTCTTGGGCACGCGGCCTTCGCCGTGGCAGGCGGTGCAGGTTTTCTCGACGCGGGTGCCGGCGCCGCCGCAGGTCGGACAGGTTTGCGTGAAGACGATGATGCCGCCGGAGCGGCGGATCTGGCCGGCGCCGCGGCAGGTCGGGCAGGTGGTGCGCTTGGAGCCGGGCTCGGCGCCAGAGCCGTTGCAGCGTTCGCAGGCGACGAGCTTGCGGAAGGATACCTCTTTTTCGAGGCCGCGTGCGGCCTCTTCGAGGCTGATTTCAAGGTCGTAGCGCAGATCGGAGCCGTCGCGGCCTCCATCGTTGCGGCTGCCGCCGCCGAACATCTCCTCGAAGATGCCGCCGCCCCCGCCGCCTTGTCCGAAGACTTCGCGGAAGATGTCGAAGGGGTCGTGCATGCCTCCGCCGCCGAAGCCGCCGGCTCCCGCACCTCCGCCGCCCCCGCTTGGGCCGGCAAATGCGGCGTGGCCATAGCGGTCGTACGCGGCGCGTTTCTGCGGGTCCTTTAGGATCTCGTACGCCTCGGAGACTTTCTTGAACATCTCCTCGGCGGATTTGTCGCCGGGATTTTTGTCCGGGTGGTATTGGACGGCCTTCTTGCGATAGGCCTTCTTGAGCTCCTCATCGGAGGCGCCTTTTTCGACGCCGAGGAGTTCATAATAGTCTTCTTTGGCCATGAGTGGTTGTCCTTGGAGGAAAGTGTTTCGCGGCCGGGTGGCAGCGAAGCGGTTTAGGCGGCGGGGCCGCTGGAGACGACGACGCTGGCGGCGCGCAGGAGGCGGCCGTTGAGCGAGTACCCGGTGCGCACGACGAGGGCGACATTTTCGGCGGGGACGTCGGGGCTGGGCTGGTGCGAGATGGCCTCGTGCTGATGCGGATCGAAGGGCTGGCCGGCCGGGTTGATTTCCTTGAGGCCGTGGTTGGCGAGCGTGGTTTTCAACTGGGTGAGGACCATCTCGATGCCTTCGACGATGCCCTTGGTGTCGGTCGCCTGCTTGGCGGCAGTGAGGCCGTGGGTGAGGTTGTCGATAATGGGCAGGAGGTCTTCGAGTACCCGGCTGGCGGCAAACTGGCGCAGTTCGTCTTTCTCGCGGAGGGTGCGTTTGCGGAAGTTCTCGAGGTCGGCGACGGAGCGCAGGTAGCGCGCATAGTTGTCGGCTGCCTCTTTCTTGGCGGCGTTGAGCGCTTCTTCGGGCGAAGTCTGGGCGATCTGCTCGGAGTCGGGGGCGGCAGCCGGCTGGCTGGCCTCGGGGGCTGGATTGGTGGCGGTGGGTTTGTCTTGTTCGTTTTCGCTCATGTAAGGCGGAGCACTAAAGGACGGCACTGCGATTGATCAAGGGCGCGATTGGGTCGGCCTACTTGGCGGACTCTTTTTCGCCGGGCATGATTTTCTCGAGGAGGCGGTTGAGGAGGCCACTGCGTTGCACGAGTTGCGCGGCGATGGGGGCGGCGAGGGCCGTGGGGTTGTCCACGTTCTCGTAGGTGTGGTTGAGGTTGAGATTGAGGACGCGGGGGGCCGAGTTGCCGGCGTCGGCGATGACGAGCTGGTCGAAGCGGAGCTCGAGGTGGCGGATGAGGAACTCGCGCGATTTTTCGCTGCGGGGTTCGTCGGTGGCGGGTTTGTCCTCGGTGGTGCTGCCGCCGAGGAGGCGTTCCTGGAAGAGCTGGATGTTGCGTTCGCCGGCGGCGTTTTTCACGAGGGCGAGTTTCTCGATGTTGATGGCGGCATCTTCGATGACGAGGCGGTCGCTGAAGAGGGAGGGCAGGTTGAGCTCGGCGCGGAATTCGCGCACGTGCACGAAGTCGGAGATGGGGAACGAGGAGGGATTGCGCAGGACCAGTCCGCGGATGACGACGCGCGAGGTGAAGGGGTTGGCGGTGAGCTCGGAGACGGTGACGTCGAACTGGGTGCGTTTGTGGAGCGCGGTGGTGACGATTTGCGGGAGGAAGAACGCCCAGGCCAGTGCCGCAACCGCGAGGAGGAGGACGAGGAAGACGAGTAGTTTGCCGATCAGACCGCCGCGACAGGCGGCACGTGGGCTGGAGGTGTTCATGGAAGTTTAGTTGATGAAGTTTTCGGTGATGAGGACCAGCGCGCCGTCGGGAGTCTCAAAGTCGAAGGCGTCGGCGTACGGGAGGAGTGCGTTGTCGCCGCGTTTGAGGGTCTGCCCGGAGGCGAGCCGGAGGCTGCCACTGACGACGCTCAGAAGGCGGGGTTGTTCCCCGGCGGCGAATTTGAGGTGGTCGCCCTGCGCGAGCACGGCGCGGCGGATGCGGAACTCGCGGCAGTTGGCGATGGTCGCCGAGGTCGGTTGCGCACGGAGGGGGGCGGGCTCGAAGTCGTTCCAGTTGATGGAGCGCAGGGATTCGGTGACGTGCATCTGGCGGGGTTTGCCGTCGAGGCCCACGCGGCCCCAGTCGTAAACGCGGTAGGTGGTGTCGGAGTTTTGCTGGATTTCGAGGATGAGGTTCCCGGCGTCGATGGCGTGGATCTGCCCGCTGTGCACGAGGATCGAGTCGCCTTTGGAGACGGGGAACTTATGCACGCAGGTTTCGAGCGTGTTGTGGGCAAGGGCTTTCTCAAACTGGTCGGGGGTGACACCGCGCCTGAGGCCGACGATCAGGTGGGCGCCGGGGGTGGTGTCGGCGATGTACCAGTTTTCGGTCTTTGGCTCGCCGCCGAGGGCGGCGGCCACGGCCATGGGAGGGTGGACTTGGAGGCTGAGGCGCTCGCGGCAGTCGAGCCACTTGATGAGGATGGGGAAGGGTCGCGAGGAGGGCCATTTCGGGCCCATGATTCGCGCGGTATTTTTTTCCAGGAGTTGGCGAAGCGACTGTCCCTCGAAACTGCCTTGCGTGGCGACGGACTGGGCTTCCGGGCGGTCGACGATCTCCCAGCTTTCGCCGATCGGACGGGCCGAGGGAAGGGTGCGGCCCAGAGAGGAGGCCAGTCCCTGGCCGCCCCAGACGCGTTCTTGATAGAGAGGTGTGAATAGGATGACTTCGCTCATGGATTAAAAAGAGTTTGAAAAAGGCTCCTGCTGGGCGGGGTGGGGTTTGCGTTTGACCACCCCGGCTTTTGGATTGGGAATTCGCGACCGTTTCGAACGGCACACAGCAAATGGCCAAGTCGCAGAATTCAAACTCAAACAAAGAAGGGCCGTCGTTTACGCCCCCTCGTCATCGACCGCGGTGGTTGTTGGCGAGTCTCTGCGCAATCCTGGCGATCTTCATGACGGTCGCCTTTTTTGATTACGATCCGTCTCAATATCCGGGCAATCACAGTGGCGGGGCGACGGTCGTGGAGCACGGTGCAGTGGCCACGAAGTCGATGCAGGCGGTGAGCCGGAATCTGGTGGGCTACTTTGGCGTTTATTCGACCTATTGGTCGTATGCGCTTTTTGGCGGCGGCGCGTGGCTGATTCCGGTCTTTCTATCCTGGCTTTCCTACCTGGGGTTGCGGGCGACGCGCCGCTTCGCGGTCACACGCGTTATGGTGATGCTATTGTGCACGACGACGCTCGCCGGCCTCTTTGCGTGGCAGAGCACGTTCTTGATGAACCAGCGCTGGTTCCCGCACGGCCCGGGTGGCGTGATTGGCGCACTGGTGTACGTCGATTGCCTGAAGGGTGTCTTCGGCGTATTTGGGTCGGCCTTGTTGCTTTGGGCTGCGTATGCGCTCGGGCTGCTGTTTGTCTTTACCCGGGACGTGGGCGCCGAGTTCGACCGGCTGCTCCACTGGGTCCATACTTGGAAGGAGCGCCGCGAGGCGCGCTTGATTCAACGAGAGTCGGAGCGCCGGCTCTTGCGGGAAGCGGAGGCAAAAAAACGGATGGCTGCTCAGGCCGCTGTCCCGGCCCGCAAAGACCCGATCCCGGCGGCCATGCAGGCCCCCAATAAGCTGGCTCTCGCCAAGCCCACCGCCGCACCGTCGCAGGGACCTGAAAAATCTACGCGGGCCGCAGCCGAGCCTGCTCCGGCTCCTGCGGTGAAACCTGCCCCTGCGGAGCCCGTCGCTCCCGCCACGGCTGTGGTCAAGCCCGCGCCGGCAAGCAAGCCTGCCGAACCCAAGCCGCAACCCACTCCGCCGCCTGCCCCCAAGGTTGTGGTCTCCACCCCGGCGACCTCCACCAAGTCGCTGGAGGCCGAGGCCGCCGGCAAGATCGCCCTCCACATCGTAAAGCCCGAGGAGTTGAAAAAGGCCAAGGCGGCGGTGCCGGCCTCGGCCGACGATCACTACCAGTTCCCGCCCCTCTCTCTCCTCAAGGAGCAGGTCGCCCCCTCTCCCGAAAACTCCGAGGAGGAACACCAGCGCAACGCCGAGAGCTTGTTGCGCATCCTGCACGAATTTGGCGTCGAGGTTTCGCTCGGCGAGATCCACGTCGGCCCGGTGATCACCCGCTACGAGGTGGCGCCGGCTCCTGGCGTGCGCGTCGAGAAGATCGCCGGCCTCGATAAAAACATCGCGTTGGGCATGCGCGCGCAATCGGTCCGCATCCTTGCGCCGATCCCCGGCAAGGCTGCCGTCGGCGTGGAAGTGCCCAACCAGCACCCGACGCCCGTCGGCATGCGCGAGATCATCGAGAGCGAGGACTGGGTGAACGCGAAGGCGGAAATTCCCATCGCCTTGGGCAAGGACGTCTCTGGCAAGCCGCTCATCTCAGATCTGGCTAAAATGCCCCACTTGCTCATCGCCGGCGCGACCGGCTCCGGCAAGTCGGTGTGCATCAATTCCATCATCGCCTCCATTCTCTATTCGAAGAGCCCCAAGGATCTCCGCCTGCTGATGGTCGATCCCAAGGTCGTCGAGTTGAAGATATTCAATCCGCTGCCCCACATGCTCATCCCCGTGGTCACCGAGCCCAAGAAAGTGCCCGGTGCCCTCAAGTGGCTGCTCAACGAGATGGAGCAACGCTACCAGATTTTCGCCAAGTGCAACGTGCGCAACATCGCCGGCTTTAATAACCGCAAGCGCGAGCCCGATGGCGAAGCGCCGCCCGCCCCGGAGCAGCCCACGCTCGACGGGCTCGACGATGGCATCGAGATTCCCGACCGCCTCCCCTATATCGTCGCGATCATCGACGAACTCGCCGACCTCATGATGGTCGCGCCCGCCGAGATCGAAACTTCGATTGCGCGTCTTGCGCAGCTGGCGCGTGCCGCAGGCATCCACCTGATCATCGCCACGCAGCGCCCGTCGGTGAACGTGATCACCGGCGTCATCAAGGCCAACCTTCCCTCGCGCATCGCCTTCCAGGTCGCCTCCCAGGTCGACTCCCGCACGATCCTCGACACCAAGGGCGCCGATATGCTCATCGGCCGCGGCGACATGCTCTTTTCCCCCCCTGGCAGCTCACGGCTCGTGCGCGCCCAGGGCGCCTTTGTGTCCGACGACGAGGTATCCGCCATGGTTGAATACCTCAAGCGCAACGGTCCCCCGGTTTACAAGCAGGACGTCCAGGCGCAGATCGACCGCGCCGCGCGCGACGACGAGGACGATGAGGATGGCGACGACGAGGATCTCGGAGACGACGATCAGCTCTACCGGCAGGCGCTTGATGTGCTCAAGTCCACACGCCGCGCCTCCACATCCATGCTCCAACGCCGTCTGCGTATCGGTTACAACCGCGCCGCCCGCATCATGGAAATCATGGAAGACAAAGGCATCGTCGGGCCCGAGAATGGCTCCAGCCCCCGCGAAATCCTCGTCGACCTCGATACCCTTTGAGGCTCCGGCTTGGAAAGAACTCGTATTGGGACGGCCCCCGGACTTCTTTCGTGCTGACTTCCAAGAAACCCTTTCCTAACTGACTACCCCATGCAGACCATTGGCGAACGGCTCGAAGAGGCGCGCAAGCGCAAGGGAATCTCCATTCGTGAGGCCGCTGAGGCCACGAAGATCCGCGGCGAGTATCTGCAAAAATTCGAGGGCAACCAATACGACATCAACCTGCCTGAGATCTACGTGCGCGGATTCCTCCGCACGTACGCGACCTTTTTGAAGGTGCCGGCCGACAAAATCATGGCTGACTACAAGGCCCTCGGCCTTGGTTCCGATTCGCGCCCGCGTGCCCCGAGCCGCGAGGTCTACGGCCGCATGGACATCTCATTTGCCTCCTCCAACGGGAAGGCCTCGTCCTCGTCGGCTGCCGATGAGGTGCCGGCCGTCTCCTCGGATGAGGGTACTGGCGAGTCCGGGACGTCGCGGCCACGGCAGTTTGCCCGCATCGGGACCAGCTTGCCCAACGGCCCGTACATCGACCCGCGGATGATCAAGAAGGCAGGGCTGATCGCGGCCGGCGCCGTGATTGTCGTACTGCTCATCTGGGGGCTGAGTTCGCTTTTTGCAGGGAAATCCGGCGGCGGTTCGCTTGCGGCCGGCGGCGACCCCGCGACCGAACTGACCTTGTGCGCCCTCGATCAGGTCCGCGTGAAGGTGGTGCAGGTCTCGGACAAGGCGGAGCTCTTCCAGGGCACGCTCTCGGCCGGCGAGCGCAAGACGCTCTCTCGCCGCGGCTCCGTTTATGTCACCACGACCTCCGGCAAGAGTCTGAAGATCGAGATGAATGGGAAACGCTACGATCTCCCCTTTGAAGGTTACGACCGGGCCGAAGTCGGCGTGCGATGATCGCGCGCCAGGTCTTATGTTCGACGGGGGCTTCGCCCCCGTTTTTTTGTCGCCGCACGCGGGCACAAAAAAAACGCCGAGATGCGCAGTGCGCGATCTCGGCGTCGGCGTGTGAACCAAATTACTTTTTGGCGGCAGCCTTCTTCACCGCTTTTTTTGCAGCGGGCTTCTTGGCGGCGGCTTTCTTCACAACCTTCTTGGCAACCTTCTTCACTGCCTTCTTGGGGGCAGCTTTCTTGGTCGCGGTTTTGGCGGCGGGTTTTGCTTTTGTGGCCATTTCGTGGGTATCCTTTCTGTGGTTATTTGGGGTTAGATTGCGGGTCAAAAACTTTGCCCGGGCATTATGGATGCGCAAAGTGCGCATTTTTGCTAGGCGAATTTTTGCTTTGGAGGTTTTGCAAGTCCATGCACGCGCTAGCGAAGACCCGCCGGCGGGCCGAGAAGTTCGCGCGCGATGATCGCATGCCGGATGTTTTTTGCGTCGCGCAGCTCGGCGAGCCAG
>MWDT01000070.1 GCA_002070825.1 Verrucomicrobia bacterium ADurb.Bin122 | reverse complement strand
TACACCGCGCCCGCCGGCACGGCGAGGTGGGTGGATTTGGCACCGGATTGGGATTCTTCGCCGAGGGCGTCGTCGCCATTGGCCCAGCCGGTGATGGGGAGCGGCTTGTCGATGCGGGCGGCGACCAGTCGGGCGGCGAGGGCGGCGGCGTTCTCGTCGGACCGGTAGCCACGGCCGGCATAGTTGAGCTTGCGCCGCCGCAGGCGTTCCTGCTCGTCGACGACCTGGAGAAGGACTTGTCCGGTGCCCTCGTCGATCCAGTTGGGAAGCCAGCCACCGCAGTGGGCTTGGCGGTGAGTGCCGCGTTTGGATATTCCTTCGGTTATTGCAGGGTAGACGGCGGGAGTCAGGAGGACCCATTTCACGAGGTGCTTTCCCGTCGCGGAGATGGCGAAATTATCGTGTTTTCCTCGGGGTAGCGGGATGGGCGAGGCCGGGGTGCACTGGACCGAGCACACGCGTTGCTGGCCGCCGAGGATGAGGTGCCCCCGACCGGCGGGGTAAAGGTCTTGGCTGAGGAGATCGCGGCGGGAGCCATCGGGTTGCTTCTCGTCGGTGCAGGCGAGAAGCCCGATCTTCCAGCCTTCGTGAAGCCGGAGGGAGTGCGCGGAATAGAGTTGGCCTTCGCGCGTGGTGCCGGTGGCGGAATCCAGCGCGATGCCGATGGAGGCCTCGGCAACGAAGACATCGCGGTCATCGACAGCGGACTGCGGCGGGGAATCGCTTCCTGAGAGATAGGCGGTGAAGTCGACAGCGGAGAGCCACGCTTTGGCGGGGGCCGCTTTGGTGGGCGGCTGGTTGCTGATCAATGTGGCACACAGTGGTGCGGGCAGACTGGAGTACCCGGTTTGGGATCGCGGGGCGAGCGTGGGTGCGAGAGTTGCTCCCGTGAGGTCAAGCGGTCTGGGAAAGAACCATGTGCCATCGGGACCGACTGGGAACGAGCCGGTGCTGACGAGCGAGCCGAAGGCCCGCACATCCTTGAGGTGGCGCTCGGCGCCGCGCATGTGGTCGTGGTGGTGGACTTGTCCGGTGAGCGCGGAACTGCGCTGCGCATCGTGCAGGGCGGCATGCAGGGCCGCATTGGTGACGGTGGGCAGCGGCCAGGCGGCACCGTGGCCGGCGAGTGCGCCTTCCATGGGGCGGCCGTCGCGGAAGAAGAGAGTATCGGTGGGGGTGAGAAGCAGCTGATTCATGGCGGGTATTGGCCTTTCGGCGGTCGGTTAGCGGGTGCGGTGGGCGAAGGCGACGGCGGTGGCGAGTTGCACAAGGTCGTTGGCGACGGCTGAGGCCTTGTTGCCCGACATGGTGTGGAGGTAGGCTTCGAGCGCGGTGACCAGGGGGAGGCGATCAAGGGCGTTCCCCTCGTGCTGGGCGAGCAGGCGGGCGAATTCGCGGCGGATGACCTCGGCAATGGGGAAGTCTTCGATGTCGGTGACGGCAGCGGTATCGCTGATGAAGGGCGTGAGGATCTCGCAGAGGCGGTGCGGAAATTTGCCCGTGAGTTGTTCCGTATCGAGCGCGTGGGCAATGGCGCGGTACAGCGGAAGTCCGCCGCCGGTCCATTTGGAGCCCCAGTCGAGCGTTTCGCCGGAGTGCTTCATGAGCCGCAGCGAGAATGCCGCCCGGCCGAGGCCGTGTTTGTCGGCTGGATTTTTGGCGCGTCTCTCCGCGTCTTGGGCGGCGCGCACGACGTCCTGGAGCGGTGCCTTAAAGTGGGCGATGGCGAGGCCCACGGAAACTTCGGCGGCCGGGCCTGGAACGATGAAGGGGATGGGGGTGCCGCGCCCGTGTTGGTCGCGGGAGTCGGAGCGGGCGAGAAAGCCGGGGGCAGGTGCGGTGAAGTGGTTTGCTGCGGAGGTGCCGGCGAGGAGGGCGGCTAGTTTTTCGGAACCTTGGAAGGCGGCCCGGAGGGCTTCGGCACAGTGTAGCGCGGTGTCGGCGGGAAGAAGGGCCACGACATCGTCGCCGCCGGCGTAGATGAGGCGGCCATCGAAGGCCTCGACGATCGGGCCGGCGCAATGGAGGGCGAAGGCAGACAGGGCTTCGCTGAACTGGAGGTGATAACTTGGGCTGAGGGCGCGGCGGGAGGCGAGAAAATCGTCCATGCCCTGGCGCTTGAAGTAGGGGAGGCTGCCTTCGGTGAGGTTGCCGGAGCCGTCGGCGTAGTGGGCGAGCTGATCGGTGATGGGCGGGGTCTTGGCGCCGGACACCCATTTGCCGATCTCGTCGCCGTCGAGAGCGAGGACAGCGAAGTATTTTTCGGAGGAAGGGAGGTCTTCGACGGAGCATTCGTCATCGCCATTCGAGTCGGGATCGTGCGCGGCGATGCCGCGGGTGTTGGGCATCTTGAAGGCGTCGAGTGGGAACTGCCAAATCTTATGCAGGTAGGCGATGTGCCAAGTGCGCTTGAGGAGGGTGAGTGCCCCGGTGGGGTCGTTTTTCTTGAAGAGCTTCGGCCAGAATTCCCCGGCGGCATTGACGCGGTCGCGGAGTTCGGAGCCGCTGACGAGGGCTTCGTCGCGCGCGATGAGAGCGTCTTTGGTGTTGTGGCTGCCGACAGACCAGCCGCCTTCAGCGTTGGCCGCGAAGATGCGGGTCTGACGTACGGCGTCGAGCTGGGCTTGTTGATGGGCGACGAGGATGGACCACGCGAGGCCGGTGTTGTTGAGCTTCGTCTTCGGGCCATCCTGGCCGCCGATATAGTAGCGCCAGTCGCGGTGTTCGTGGGGCATGGCGCGTTCGGCCATATCGCGGACCATGGAGACTCGCTCGGCGGCGGTGGCGAGGGGGGAGTCTTTCGGCGCGTCTTTCGCGAGGCCGCAGGCTGTGTCAAGGTCGGCGGGCCAGGGCTCGGCTTGCCAACTGATGTTGAGGAAGCGGTCGATTTGGCTGTCGAAGCGGATCTGGTCGGCTTTGGTGAGGATACCGGCTTGGATGGCGTCCTCCCAGACGTGGGCGGCAATGGATTTGAGCTCGGTACGGATAGACTCAGCGGTGGACCGACCAAGGCTGGTGGCTTGGTTGGCGGGGACGAGTGCGAGAAAGACGTTGGGAAAATTCGGGGTGAGAATTTCCGGGTCGGAATGGTTGAATCCCTGCCAGACGGAGTCGGTGCCGTTGGCGGAGAGATCCTTCCATAAATCATTCTTCCAGTGGAGATCAAAGAGTGGCTGGCCGAGCAGGTTGGGGAAGACGACGGCGTCGGGGCCGATGTGGGTCGTGAGGTGTTTGAGTCCGGCGACCATGAGCCAAGAGAGCAGATAGCTGCTGCTCCAAAGGTCACGTGTGCTGCGGGCGGCGGCGATGAACTCTTGCACGCCGCCGATTTGCAGGCGGAGGAAGGCCGGGCCTCCGTCGGCATTGGCGCCAGCGAGGGCGGAGACCACCTGCATATGGTTCCAGATCGTGTGATCGGGGATGCGGGTATCGGCCGGGAGGAAGGCGAGGCGGTGGTCTTTTTCGCGGGCATCGCGGCACCAGAGGCGCCAGTGGGCGAAGAAGCGGTCGCGCCAAATCCGCGATACGTCGGCCGAAGCGGGGGGAAAGTTGGGCTGTCCGAATTGCTCGACCTCGGTGCCGATGGCGTCACTCTTGATCGGAGCGAAACCAAGCTGCTGTTGGCCGTCGAGCGGGTGGTGGAAGCGGTTGCGGTGGCCGTCGAAGGCGCAGGTGAGACCGGAGGCGCGGCTAGCCGGAAAAGGAAGGCGGTCGGCGGCAGCCGCAGCCCAATCAGCCTCGTGGTCGTAGGCGTTGACCTCTTCTTCTGTGAAGCCGGCGCGGAGCATGGCCGAGCGGGACTTTTCCCGGTGTTCGGGGATGTTGAGGCACTTGGTGGGCGTGTCGTGCAGGAAGGCGGCGAGTTTGCGTTTCCAAAACAGGGCGTCAGGGGCGGGTTGGTGGGTGCTCATGCGGAAGCAGGGTGGGGGAAAAGAGGCGAAGGGTCCGCTATACGGAGCTCCGCGGAGGTGGGAAAAGAGACATAAAACCTAGCCGAAGAAGGGGGCGCGCGGGCTACGGGGCAGGAAAGGCTGTCGGATAGTCTGGCTGGTGGACGACTAAGTCCGGCGGAGCGTCATCATACAACCCGTTTCTTACATAGGCTTTGTCGTGCGGCTCGGGTCGGACGGAAAAATCGCGGGGCCTCCGCCGGGGCGCGGTGGAGCGCCGCTTGGTAAGCGGCGTTCCGGTCACCCGATGCCTTTCGGTGGGGTTGGGCCTCGCCTCTCGCCTTTGGCCCCTCACCCCGTGCCGCCACCCACGGTCGTTCGGCGGGGCGGGCGCCGGGGGGCGCGGTTTGGTGCTCGGGGCGGGACTCGAACCCGCAAGGATTACTCCAACGGCTTCTAAGACCGTCGCGTCTGCCAATTTCGCCACCCGAGCGCTGAAAAGCGAGGTCGCGGAGCTTCAAAAGCTCCCGCGCGCCTAGCAAGGCCGAATCTGCTCAATCTCAGGCCGTCGCCACGCCGAGCCGGTCGCCCATCTTGGCGTACGTTTCCACCTGCTGCGCGCTCTGCGCGACGAGGTCGGCGTCGAATTGGATGCGGCCTTTCTGGAAAAGCGTGATGACGCACGAGCCGCCGACTTTGAAGAAGCCCTTCTCCTCGCCCTTGGCTGCGGGCCGGCCGGGCACGTAGGCCTGGCGGATGCTGCCGACCATCGTCGCGCCGATCTCCAGCATGAGCACGCCGCCGAAGCGCGGGGTGTCGAGCGCGGTGAGCATGCGTTTGTTTTCGACGAGATAGCGGACGTTTTGCCGCAGCGCGATCGGGCTGACGGAGTAGAGGTAGCCGTTGATGAGGAGCGCGGCGCTCGGCGTACCTGCCACCGGGAAATGGTAGCGGTGGTAGTCGGTCGGACAAAGGCGCGAGATGAGCATGGAGCCGCCGGCAAATTTGGCCGAGAGCTCGCGCTGTTCGGGCGGCATGTGCGCTTCGCCCAGCAGCGCATCGAGGCCGAATTTCTCGCCCTTCACGTAGAAGCCTTCGGCGGTGTCCACGTTGGGAAACACGAGGTGGCGGCCGTCGGCCGGCAACACGGCGACCTCGTCGCCTGCCGCGATGGGGCGCGCCTCGGGTTTGATGGCGCGGGTGAAGAAATCGTTGAAGGTTTTGTACAGGAAGGGCGACTTCACGAACTCCCGCTCGTCGAGGTTGTGCTCGATGATGAACGGCAAGACCTTTTGCCCGCTGTAGCGGCGGCTCATGCGCCAGCCATAGAGGCGCGAGACGAGTGCGCGGCGGATGAGCAGGTGCAGCGCGAGGCGGCCCGGTCCGGTCTCGTACGTCCAGCGCATCCAGCGCTCGCCAAGAACCTTTTCGGTTTCGAGTTTCCGGGTGTAGCGATTGAAAAATTGGACGGGCGCGGAGGGCATGTGTAGGCGCACGCTGGCCGGCGCCCCGGCGCACGGGAAGGCAAAAAACGCGTCAGGCCGCGTCGTCTTCCAGCACGGATTCTCCGCGCAACAGATCGTGCAGGGTGAGCACGCCGATCAGCCGCCGGTCGGTGGCATCGCCCACGCACAGGAAATCCACGCCGCCCTGGAGCATACGTTTGCGCGCTTCGCCCACCGTGGCCTTGGCGGAGATCCACTGCGGCTTCTCCAATTTCGGCGTGTGGCCTGGGTCGGCGATGGCCAGCTCGATCTCGCGGCGTGGCAATACGCCGTAGGTCTCGCCCGTGGCTTCGACCACCGGGTAAAACTGGTGCGGCTGTTCCGCGAGCAGGCGCCCGAGCGCCCCGGTCTCCAGCGACTCCGTCGTCGCGGGCTTGAAGCACGCCAGCGCACTCACCGGGATCTCGCGCCAGCGTTTGAAATGGCGAGGTGGCAACACCTGGTGCGGATCGAGGCCGTTCTGCTTCAGCGTCTCCTCGTACAGATCGTGGCGGTTGATCAGGCGGGAGACGCCCTGGCTGACGATCACCGCGAGCATCAGCGCCGGCACGATCACCCACTGGTTGGTGATCTCGAAAAGCAGGATCACGCAGGTCAGCGGCATGCGCACCACGGAGCCGAGCCCGGCGGCCATCCCGGCCATGACGAGCATCGCCGTCTCGCCGCCGGAGATCGGATACGCCAGGCCGGCCGCGGCGCTCACGGCTGCGCCGGCCATCGCGCCGATGAAGAGCGTGGGCGCGAAGATGCCGCCACAGCTGCCTGCGCCAAACGCCCCGGCCGTCGCCACCAGTTTGCCCGCGAGCAGCAACGCTGCCGTGCCGAGCGTGAGCTGGCCGGCGATGGCCGCCGTCATGTCGCCGTAGCCGATGCCGAAGATGCCCACGCGCCCGCAGGCGAGGTAAACGCACACGCCGGCCGCCCACGTGATGAAGGCGCCCAGCAGCGGCCACCAGGCCGAGCCCGGCGCCCAGCTTCGCAACCCCGCGCGCAGGGCGAGTCCGCTCTTCTGAAACAAAGCGCCGGCGGCCGAGGCCAGCGCGGCGACGAGCGGTACCAGAACCCACGCGCCCCAGCGCAGTCCGTCGAGCGGCAGCGTTTGGAACGTGGGCTGCGCGCCGAGGACTGCGTGGCTGGCCAGCGCGCCGATCACCGCGGCGATGACCACCGAGCCGATCAGACGGCTGTTCAGGTCGCCGATGATTTCCTCCAGCACAAAAACGATGGCGGCCAGTGGTGCATTAAACACCGCTGCGAGTCCGGCGGCCGCGCCCGCCGCGCACCACGCCCGCCGTCCCTGTTTGACGACGCCCGCCGCGCCGGCCGCCGCCGACATCGTGGCGGCGCCGATCTGCACCGACGGGCCCTCCGGCCCGAGACTGGTGCCCGTGCCCAGCGTGATCGCCGAGGCGACGATCTTGGTCGCCGCTTCGCGGAAACGCAGCACGCCGAAGTCGCGCCAGAAGGCCAGTTTCACCGGCAGCACGCCGCCGCCGCTGGCCGAGGGGGCGAGCCAGGCGATCAGCGCGCTGGCCAGGGCGCTGCCTGCGAGCACGCACACGAGCGAGCCCCAGATGAACACCTGCGACCCGGCGGCGGCGAGGCGGCCTAGTGTCTGCTCCTCGATGAGGAGTGTGAGCTCGTGAAAACAAAGTCCGGCGCCGGCGGCGGCGACGGCCAGAGCCCCGAGCCCCACGCCGTGCCAGATTCCGCTGGGCGTGAGTTGTCGCAGTCGGGTGAAGGAGGCCTGTGGCGCACTCCGAAACGAGCGCCACCATGCATGCATACTCATTTTCCCACCTTCACGCGCGCCGCCGTCGCGTGGCAAGCATGCGCTCTAAAGCAAGAATGTCGCAGATGGCCGCCCCGCTTGCGCCGCACTCGACCTCTCGCACGGTGAAGGCATGGAAAACTTCACCTATCACAATCCGACTCGGATTCACTTTGGGCGCGGCCAGATCGCGCGAATCGCCGGCGAGTTTCCCCAGGGCGCGCGCGTGCTCCTGATCGCCGGCGGTGGCAGCATCAAACAAAACGGCGTGTATGCACAGGTGTGCGAGGCGCTGCGCGCATGCACGGTGGTCGAGTTTTTCGGCGTCGAGGCCAACCCGGACTACGACACGCTCATGAAGGCCGTGGCGCTGGCGCGTGCCGAGCGCGTGGAGTGGATTCTGGCGGTCGGTGGCGGCTCGGTGCTCGACGGGGCGAAGTTCGTGGCTGCGGCAGTTCCGTTCAAGGGCGAGCCGTGGGATATCCTGTCGAAGGGCGCACGCATCGAATCGGCGCTGCCGCTCGGCACGGTGCTCACGTTGCCCGCCACCGGCTCGGAGTCCAACTGCGCGGCGGTCATCAGCCGGCGTGCGCTCCAGGAGAAGCTGGCGTTTCTGTCCGAGCACATCTTCCCGCGATTCTCGGTGCTCGACCCGGAGACGACCTTTTCGCTCTCGCCACGGCAGGTGGCCAACGGCGTGGGCGACGCGTTTTGCCACGTGATCGAGCAGTACCTGACCTATCCCGTCCACGCGGAGGTGCAGGATCGTTTCGCCGAGGCGCTGCTGAAAATCCTCGTCGAGATCGGGCCGAAGACGCTCGCCCGGCCCAATGACTACGATCTGCGCGCCAACCTGGTGTGGACGGCGACCTGGGCGCTCAACACGGCCATCGGCCAGGGCGTGCCGCAGGATTGGACCACGCACGCCATCGGCCACGAACTCACCGCGCTCTACGGCATCGACCATGCTCGCACGCTCGCGCTCGTCCTGCCGAGCCTCATGCACGTGCAACGTGCGCAAAAGCGGGAGAAACTTCTGCAATACGCCGAGCGCGTGTGGGGACTCACGGAGGGCGACCCCGAGGCGCGCATCGATGCGGCGATCGAGCGCACACGGGCGTTTTACGAGTCGATCGGCATCAAGACGCGCCTGTCCGACTATCCTGAAGTGACGCCGGGCACCGCCGCGGCGGTGGCGGCGCGGCTGCGGGCGCGCGGCGCGTCCGGCATGGGCGAGCGCGGCGACATCACGCCTGAGGTCGTGGAGAAGATTCTGACGCTGGCGGCCTGAGCCGTGCGGCCCGGCGCGCGAGTGACTGGCGCGTCGTCTGGACAACAAAAAGCCCCGGCAAAACCGGGGCTGAGAGGGATTATTTGGCGACCGGAGGAGGCGGCGGTTCGGGCGCAGCGGGCGCCGGAGGTGCCGCGGGCTCGCAGGGTTTCTCCGAGCACTCCTTCTTCTTTTTGTGTTTCTTGTGCTCGGCCTTCCACGCGGCGTGTTCGTCGGCGTCGAGGACGCCGTTCTTGTTGGCGTCGTACTTGGCGAGCGGGCACTCGGGCGGGCAGGGATCGCCGATCTT
>MWDT01000069.1 GCA_002070825.1 Verrucomicrobia bacterium ADurb.Bin122 | reverse complement strand
CCAGTTGCCGATGATGGAAATTTGCGAGCGTGCGACACCTCTGGCGCGGATGAACGCGGCCATGTCTTCGCCCAACGCGACGCAGCCCGCACTGTGCCGCCACGTGAAGTCGCGCAGGCGGCACAGGCCGGCGGCCAGCCACCGGCCCGCGCGTTCGCCAGCGACCGCCATTGCCACCTCCGGGTAGATGTCCTGCACCCAATGCACGTGGCGGGCTCGGCAAAGTTTGGCCCATGGCCACAACATGACACCGAGGAGCGGGGGATCGGTTTTGGTGACCAGTGTGTCGCCCCGGTGGAGCACACGGAGGCACCGCCACAATGCGCCGACGAGAAACGCGGCGAAATCCGCCACGCGGCCGATCAGACTGCGTTTACCCCAGCGCGGACCGCGTACTCGGTGGATGGTAACGCCATGGCGTTGCTCGCAGCGGGGCGCGCCGGCGTGGCCCGGATGGCTGGCGATGACCGAGACGTCCCAACCCTCCGCGGCCAATCCCTCCGCGAGATCAGTGAGTAGCTGTGCCGTAGCCGGCTCGTCGGGCCAGTAGAAGCGGTTAACAAACATGACACGGCGGCGCGCAGGCGTGCTCATGGGCGTACGCGTTCCGCAAAGCCGGCCGATTCAATTCGCCGGAAAATTTCCTGAAGCAATGGTTCCGACTGCAACTCCTCCAACGGGCGGTTGCTCGCGAGTCGGATCACCCATTGAGGCGCGCGGGCACTCACCGGCTCACGCAGGAGACTTGGCGCAACCTGCCACGGAAGGAACCCAGGGAGCTGGTCCATCAAACGTCCGCCATAGAAATGCCAATACCACACCTGCTGCACCTCTCCCGCCTGCGTGTAGGTGAAGCGCTGCGGCGTACCGAGCGGGTAACGAGGCAAGGGCGCGGGCGTAGGCTGGGCGATCCAGCCGGTGCCCGGCATGCAGTAGGCTGGTTGGTGAAAACTCACCAGCCCGAGCGTCGATTGGCCCGGCCCCCAGAATGCCATGTAAATAGAAACCTCGGTGCCGGGACGGCGGTAGCTGATGGCATAGAGGTGCTCGGTCCCAAGCGTCGCAGAAAAATCGGCGATTCCTTTGTCTTCTTCGGCTGTCCAGCCGGGCACGGCCACGTGCAGCAACTGAGCAAAGTGCGGAGCCACGCGCACCTCGTCGGCACCGACACGGGTTTTCCAAACTGCGAACACGGTCGCCAGCCCCATGAATAGCGCGAGGCTGACGGGCAGCCAGAGCCGGTGACGGACGACGGACGGCTCCACCGGCGCTTCCCGCAGTCGCTGGTGACGGCCGATGAAAGCGGCGCCCGCATACATGGTCACCGCTGTAATCGCGAGGAGGGTATACGCGGTGGCATCGTGCCAGAAACCTGCGATGTCCACGCCGGCATTGAGTAGCAGGCAGAGCACGAGCGAGCGGAGGTAGTTGCCCGCCACGGCGAGCGCCGCGCTGCCTACCACCAGAAGGACTCGCCACCAGAAGCCGCGCACGAGCAATCCCGCGAGTACGAGGCCGACGAATGTGCAGGCGAGCAGGCTGCGGAGGCCGCTGCACGCGTCCTCCACGCCGACCACGCAATGGGGAAACTCGATGATATTGCCATGACGCACGGCCGAGTAGCCGAGCCAGTGCAGCGCGCTGAGCACAACCGCCGTAGTGTGATCGCGGAGCGTCTGCGTGAGCGTGACGAGTGGGCCCGGCGGCAGCGGCACGGCGAGCACCCAGATGAGGCAACCCGCAAGCCCTGCGCCGTTGAAGTGTGCGACCGGCTTCGCCCCGGCATCGAGCGCGAGCAAGATCGAGCCGAGCAGGGCCACGAGCGCGTACGCTCCGAGCGAAAGCGACTGGGCTTGCATGAGCCCTTGTGCGAGCACCGAGAACGTGGCGAGCGTCGACATCGACACGCCGGCGAACCCGAGCAGCAGTTGCACGAGGTTTCGCCGCAACGACGTGTTTGCCCATGAGGGTTCCTGGCGCGAGGCATGCCAGAGCCAGGCACAGAAAATCGGTGCGGCAAACGCATGCGAAAGCTCCGGCGTGGCCAGCCAGGTTGGCCAGAACCAGAGGCAGGCAACCGCCACCACAGTCAGCGCGATAGCGCACAATCCATGCTCGGCCGATATAAGACTTTTTCGCATTCGCTAGGCGCTCTTATCACGCAGGTGGCTCTTCAACTCACGTGCCTTGGCCACGCTGAGGAACTCGTAGATTCCCATCAAGCGGCAGAAGACAAATCCTCGGTAGCCATCCAAAAAGCCAGCTCGCCACACGTAGTGGTAAAGAAAGCGCAGCATTGGACGAAAGGGCAGGTACTGGGCGAGTCGTTTGAGCTGGCGGCGGCGCAGCAATCGGGGCGTCAGATCGCTGTTCGTGATGGCGGCCGCACCAACGCGATTGGCCAACAAGTGTGCTTCCCAGTTACTATAGCGGTTGTGCTTCTCGACCCAGACATTGATGGACGGAAACGCGTAGTGGTCGAGTTCGCCCTTCAACCAGCCAACCTGTCCTTGCAGTTCGATATGTTCATGGACCTCGTTGTCACCTGACTGAGTATCGTCTGCTCCGGATAGCTGCTCGTAGCGGCCTAGCCGGTGCTTAAGCAGGCGCAGATTCCAACTGGGATAATAGCCGCAGTGGCGCAGCCACCCGTCGAGAAACCAGAACCTGCGGTTGACGTAAAAACCATCTTCCCGCGCGGTGGATAACCGTTGAGTCAACTCGTTGGCGAGTTTCGGTGTGATCCGCTCGTCTGCATCCAAAATAAAGACCCATTCGTTGCGCCAGGTGTAGTTGGCTAAAGCCCAATTCTTCTTTTTTGGGAAATGCCCGTCCCATCGGAAATCGATCACCTGCGCCCCCAATTTCTCCGCTGTGATCTGTGTCCCGTCGGTGCTGCCCGAATCCACGACAACAATTTCATCAGCGAAGCGCGCCGACTCAATGCAGGCAGCGATGTTGCCCACTTCATTCTTGGTGGGAATCAGGATGGAAACAGGCAGCTTGTCGTTCATGGAGAATCGCAGCCGATGGTGAGCTGCCGGTAGCGCACGGCCACGAAAAAGCAAAGCCACCAGAGATAGACGATGGCCGGGCAGCCGAATGGGAATTCGACCACGGCATAGAGCAGGACCAACAGACAGCCACCGAGCAGATAGCGGGGGAGCAAAGACCATGTGCCTGGATACCGCCGGAGCGTCCACAGAGGCAGCAATCCAATCAGCGCGAGCAGGGCAGTGCCGATGGCGCCATGTTCGGCGAGGGATTGCAGCCAGTCGTTGTGCGCATCGACGTACACCACGGGGAGCCGGTCCACTGGAGACGTCTGCGTGTTGTATCGGCTGAACACCGTCGGATATGACGCCATGCCCCAACCAAACCAGGGTTTCTCCTGCGCCATGCGCCAGGTATCCTGATAGAGCTGGCTGCGCGCCCCCAAGAGATTGCCGCGCGATTGGGCTGCGGCCATCTGCTCGCGAGTTGTCTCCACGCGCGCCTCGATGATCGGCTGTCCCAACCAGTACACTAGGCTGACCGTGCCGGCCGCCAGCAGGCTGCCGCCGCACCAGATGGCAAGCGTCCGGCGCGGGCGGCGCGCGGCATGGTGGATGCGTTTCCAGCTCCAATGCAGCCACGCACCAGCGAGGAGCACGAGCAGCAGCAGTGTGCACGAACGCGAAGTGCTTAGTGGAATCGCAGCAGCTAGGAACAGCGCAGCAAGCAGCCACATTGCGACCGGCGAATGCCAGACGTCACGGTAGCTTTGTAGCGCGTCTTCCGCATAGTACCACGCAAAGCCGAGGCACGCCGCCACCGACAGCAGCGCGACCGGTCCCCAGTGATTGTGATAGATAAACGATGCGAAAAAAGTCGGATTTGGGGAGCTGATCGCGCCAAAGAACACGCCTTCGCTTCCAGTCAGTTTTTGCAATGAGCCGAAGATCGCCAGCACCGTGGCATTGCCCCCCGCAAGCTGGAGGAGGCTGCGCAGCGCGGCGCGGCGGCGCACGAGAAACGCGACGTTGAATGCAGTGAGGAATAGCCCGTCGAAGAGCCAAAGCGCTTGAGCGGCCTGATCCGGGCGAGCGCAACTGGGCAACCAGAGCCGCTCGCCTCCCGGAATAAAACCGGTGGCTCCATAGCCGGTGATGGCGCGCAGATTAGGGTTGGCCAGACTGAGTAGCACGACGAAGTTGAAGGCGGCCCAGGGCCACAGCCAGAAAAGACGGCGGCAAGCGCCGGGCTGCCGCCAGCGTTCGAACAATCCGCGGAGAAGTACGAGTCCGCCCAAACTGCCCCATGCCGAAAGCAACGTGCAAGCCCAGTCGGAGTTGCCGCCCAGTGCCCAGGTGGAGATCACCACCATGCTGGCCGCATGCCACAGTGCGAGACGTTCGGCCAGTCGTGGTTTCGAAGCGAGAATCGGGCTGAAGTGGTCGTCCGTCATCGGCTCGCCAGAAGTTGCGAGTAAAAAGCACTGAGCGTGGCAGCCGTCTGGGCCCACGAGTAGTCGGTCTGCATCCAGCGCCGAGCGGTGTGACCGCGCTCGGCGAGCTCGTCACAGGACGTAGCGAGTGCAAGGCGCAGCCGGTCACGATAGTCACTCCAAGGGCAGCACCAGCCACAGCCATTTCGGTTGAGCGCATGCCAGGGTGTGGTGTCGGTCACGAGCGCAGGGACGCCACAGGCAAGTGCCTCTGCGATGACCATGCCGAAATTCTCCGAATGCGACGGCAGTAGGAAAAGCCGTGCGGCGGCGTAGGGTGGGGGCGTTTGCGTGCCGTCGAAAACCGCGACGCGTGCAGTTCCACCACGTGCAGCAACCCGGTCGCGCAATTGTGCAACCGTGATGGTCTCGGGAATCCCCACGATCAACAGTAGCCAGTCCGGCGATGCTGTGTCCAACCACAGATCGACTAACTCGATGATGCGTTTTTTGGCGTGCAGCCGCGAATGGAACACCGCCGTCGGCCGCGAGGCGCAGTCCGGGCAGGCGTGGTGCCAGTAGGCCCGCGCCTCAGCGAGTGCTCGCTCGTCTGGGATGGCCACGCCGTTGGGCGCCACGCAGATTGGCTGGCGCCAGCCCCGCGCCCGGATGTCGTCAGCCTCATCCTGACTCGTAGCGTGCCAGCCAGCGGCGTCTGCAAACGCGACGGGGTGTACGAATTTCTCGGCGAGCCACTTTTTCCAGCGCCGATGGCGCCATGCCCAGGGACTCATCATGCCGCGCGGCGAGATGACCAGTGGTACGCCTGCCTGTGAGGCGCACTGGTGTGCATAGTGTAGCGGACGCTGCCAGAGCGCATGCGCATGGATCAGATCGGCCGGAGTCTGGCGAAGCAGCCGGAATAACTCCGGCGAGTTCGCGAGCGTTGCAGATCCACGGGTCGGAGCGTGGCGGTAGGCCACGCTTGGCAAGGTCGGTGGTACCGAGCTGGCGGCCTCGGTGGCAAAGAGAGAGACCTCGTGACCGGCATGTGCGAGCGCCGTCGCGAGATTTGGCACGGAAACGCTCGGCCCGCCGAAGCGTGGGTCGATACTGGGAACGACGTGCGAGAGGCGCATCGTCAAATCGGCTCCGGGCGTTCCTTGACAGGGCGGCATGGATTGCCGGCGCAGACCATGCGCGGCGGTTGGTCTTTCACGACCACAGAGCGTGCCCCGATCACGCACAGTTCGCCGATAGTGACGCCGGGGCCGACAAAGACCTCCGCGCCCAACCATGCGTTTTCGCCGATCACGATGGGGCGTGCATCGAGTGGCAGCGCCCACTGACGATAGTCGTGTGAGCCCGCGCAGAGATGCACCATGCGGCTGATTTGCGCCCCGCGCCGGAGGGTGATCGGAGCGAGATTATAGACGAGCGTGCTCGGGCCGATCAGCGTGTGTGCCTCAAGTCGAAGCTTCCAAGGGTACACGATGCGCACATCGGGAAACACGCGGACCGTGGCAGGCGAAGGGATATCCGCACCGAAAAGCTGCAGCAGCCAGATGCGCCAGCGATGGGCGAAGCTCGGGCTGGGGCGAAACAGTACGACTTGCACGCCACTCCAGAACCAGCGGCGGAGCACCGTGCCGAGGGAATGGGGACGGCGGTTTCCCTGGCCGAGATAGGGGCTTATGGGCGACTCAGACATCGGGGCGAGCAGATGCGGGCGAACGCTTCGGGGCAAGGCTTGCGAGCGCTGCGAGCAGGCCAGCGGTGGTTTGCTCGTAGGTGTAACCGGTAATGCGCTGCGCGATTGTGGGCCGCATCGGGTCGATGTCAGTCGAGAGCGCCTGGGCGAGTTTGGCCCGAAAGGCGGCGGCGTCTTCGCTTGGAAACACCCAGCCGGTGACGCCGTCCGTCACGAGATCCTGCTGGCAACCGACCCGGTCGCTCACCAGACAGGGGCGACCCATGTGCATGGCTTCGTTGACGGCGAGTCCCCACGTCTCGTAGAGCCCGCGCGACGGCAGACAGAAGATGTCTGCCATCCGATAGCGCGCCGGCATTTCGCTCTGATTGGCAAACGGGAGGAACCGGATGCAGTGTTGCGGAGCCAAGCGCGCGAGCACTTCGAGTTTGGCCTTCTCAGGGCCGTCACCGACGTACACCAACGCGTCGCGCTGCGGCTCGGCAACCTCCGTGAACGCGCGCAATAGTTCGCCGGGCTGTTTGGCGCTGACGAACTTGCCGGCGAACAAGACGACGCGCCGGTGTGCCAACCCGAGCGATTGCCGGAGCTGTGTAGCCTCGGCCTCGCGTTCTGGCGTGTTGCGGAAGTGGGAAGCGTCCACCGAGTGCGGGGCGAAAAACAGCCGGTTTTCTGCGACGCCCAATCTGCGGAAATACTCGCGATTGGCTGTCCCTACGTAGGTGACGGCGGAAAATTGCCGGTAGAGGCAACGAAGGAGCCATCGGCGTGGTCCACTGAGCTTTTCCCGACCGAGCAGGTGCGAGTCACCGCGGAAGATCAGAGGAAGACCATCGCGCTTCGCTCCGGCGATAAGGCGAAGATGCGTCGCGTAATTGTAACCGAAGAGCAGGACGGCATCGGGCTGCCAGATGCGGAGACGTTGCCAGAGCTCAGGATTCCTGAGCCCCCAGAAATGGTCTGTCCCTGGGCGACGCGCGACGTTGGGCACCATTTCCCATTCATAGCCGGAAAGAAGGTCGGTATCCCATTGGAGCGTGTGCTGAAACTGCGGGTCGCGTTGCTGCGTGACGCCGAAGTCCCATAGATAGAAAACGCGAATCGCCACGGCCGCGTGCGCAGCCATCCAGCGAAACCACGGGCTGTAGTACTGCGTGGGGTGGGAGAGTACTATGGCGAGGCGGGGCATCAGTCGGATGAGGTTTCCCGTGGCGAAAGCGTGCTACGACGCACGAAGAGGGCGGAGGCTCCAACGATCAAGACCAGTTGTTGAAACTGCGATGTGATCAGCACACTCGCGACCATCTCGGACGAGACGGCGAGACCGAGGAGTAGTGCGATGGTGACGAATCCTTCCAGCGAGAAGATTGGCTTATTGGCCGTGCGAACCTCCAGCCACGCGGCAAAGCTTCCGAGTAGACCGCCTAGAAACAGGCTCCCCCACCATGCGCCAAAGTTACCGTAGGCTTCAGGGATGAGGCCCCAGGCGATATAGGTCTTATAAGTATCCTCCACTATTTGTCTGCCAAAGTGCACATTGAGCAGGACCTGACCCTCGTGAGCGCGCGGTTTGTCCGGCCATAGAAAGCGAGGGACGAGGAGCGGAGGAATCAGCCAGTAAGTAGCCCCGTCTAGAGTGGGGAGCCGGTTCCCTTCCACGGCTTGGACGGCGAAGATGAGGTTTTGGAGATTATCGATCCGATCGAGCAAAGTCTGACGCTCCTTCGGAGTGGTGTAGCCTACTTCTCGTGCTGGATTTAGCCTGGCCAGTGAGAGATGGACCCATTCGGCGTAGCGAGCTGGAATATCGGAAACTGTGCAGGCCGGTGGAGGCGTGTCGTTGTCGGCGTCAGGCCAATAACGTGTGCGCATGTCGCCTTTCCCCAGATTGAGAAACGCCAGTACGCAAAGGCTGATGCAGAGAAAACGCCACGGGAACCGCGCACCGCCCCAGAGCAGCCCGGTGGCGAGAGCTGCGATGCCCATGATGGGGACGGAGAGTAGCAGCGAGAGCGCGGCAACGAGGCTACGTGTAAGAAAAAGAACCCACATAACGATCCGTTGCTGTTGCGTGAGGTGACCGCCGGCTGCGATCAGACCGAGGATGAAGAAGCCGGCCATCGCCGCTGCCGAGGTAATTGCCACAAAGACGGAGTTTGCTCCCGCAGGCAGGGCGGAAATGAAGGAAGCGGTCCATCCCATGCCCGATGCGACTTCGTAGGCGGTGGAACCACCGGCGAGCCAAAAGCCGAGTCGCTTAAGACCCTGTGTTTGATCGCGTACGATCAGGTTGATTGACCAGGCGACGGGCGCCGCAGGAGGAATTAGCTGGCGGCAAAGATACCAGCTCGCGGCGAGGGCGATTTGAAACAAGAGGAGTTCCATGCCACACCGAGTGAGCGTCTCTGCCGTGGCATTCTGGAGGCATGCGTTGTTTGCAACGATGGGCACTCCGTAGATAACCAGTGTTTGAAGTGCTAGCATCGGCAGAACGGGGACGCCTCGGCCGAGGTTCTGCCACATTGACAAGATCATAAACACCCCGGCGGCCAGCACGACAAAGGCAAACAGTCCGGGCTGCCCATTCCAAACGATCCACAGTATGGCGAGGATTAGCGTGGCGAGGATATGCCATTGTCCGTGCTTAAGTATCCGGGCCGTGCTGCCGGCCAGCTCGGCAAAGGTTGTCTG
>MWDT01000068.1 GCA_002070825.1 Verrucomicrobia bacterium ADurb.Bin122 | reverse complement strand
CCTCGCGAGCTATTTCGATCCATTTTCAACCGAAGACATCGCCGAGAAAATGCTTCAACTTGAGGCCAGCGGACACGCCGAGCACGCCGCGGGAAACCATCTCGAAAAACTCTTCAACTGGGACGAAAACGTCGCGCGGCTAAAGCAGGCACTCGCCCACCCGCCTCAGCGCCAGTAGTGCCAGGCCGCGCCGATCCCATGCAGGGTCGCGCAGGTCGCCAATGCGGCCGCCAGATCGTCGACCACGACGCCCCAACCGGCAGGCCAGTCTTGCAGCTTTTTAATGCCAAAAGGCTTGGTGATGTCGTAGAGGCGGAATAGGCCAAACCCCGCCAAAAAAATCGCCCACGCCGGCGCCAGCGGAAGTAGCGCACGCCAGCCCAGGAAGCAGAGTGGCATCACGACAAATTCATCGAGAATCACCTCGCCGGGATCGCGCCGGGCCATCCGAAATTCCGCCTCACCGCAAAATGCGACCGCAAAGTACAGCGCCGGCAGCGACCACAGGATCGTGCCCAGCGTCCCCATCGGATAAAAAAACACGGTGAAGTACATGAGACCTGCAAGAGATCCCCATGTACCCGGCGCGGGCAGCCGCCGCCCGAGCGGTCCGAGCGTCGCCGCGCCCAGCACGATCCGCGTCGGCAAAAACCGAGGCCAGATTGGTTGCGACAGCCTCATCTCAGCAATCCGACCACAGGTCCCGTTGTTTCATGAAATAACGGTAACCCGACCACACGGCGAGCAACGTGCTCAGCGCAAACCCGACCCAGCCGATCGAGTAAACGACGTCGGCAAAAGTATCCCAATGCCGCCACGGCAGCCAGACCGCCCAATCCTGCCGGGCCATCGTGGAGCCGAGGAGAAAACCGATCGAGATCAACTGGGTGAGCGTCTTGGTCTTGCCTCCGCGATCGGCCGGCACCACCACCCCCTTGGCCGCCGCGAGCATCCGCAATCCGGAGACCATAAACTCACGGCAAAGCGTCACCAACACCAGCGCGATCGGCACGTAGTTGCGGTCCACCAGCGCCACCATGATGCCAATCACCATGATCTTGTCGGTCAGCGCATCCATCAGCTTTCCAAAATCGGACACAATCCCCTGCTTTCTGGCGAGATAACCATCGAGCCAATCGCTCACTGCGCCAGCGATGAAGAGCCAGAATGCAATCGACGCCGCCCCCGTCCATCGCGGATACATCAGCGCGACGATCGCAAACATCGCGGGCACACGCGATAGGGTTAAAATATTCGGCAGGTTCATGCGGGGAGGCCTGCCGGAACCAACCGGGCCGAATGGAGAAATGCAACCCCTGAGCTAGTCCAGCGCGAAAAAACCCATCGCCACCGTCGATCAAACCCGTTTCGATCCCGCCCTTCACTCCTTACTGCATGCGACACTGCATCTATCCGGGGACCTTCGATCCATTGACCTACGGGCACCTTGATGTGCTCGAGCGCGCAGCCAAGCTCTTCGACCATGTCACGGTCGCGATCTCGGACAACGCCGGCAAAGGCCCGCACTTCAGCGCCGCAGACAGGCTCGCCCTGCTCAAGCCCAACATCGCGCGATTCCCCAACGTCGAGGCCGCGACCTTCAACATCCTGCTCGTCGAGTTCGCCAAGCAGCGTGGCGCCTCCGCCATCATCCGCGGCCTGCGCGCCATCTCCGACTTTGAGTTCGAGTTCAACATGGCCCTGATGAACCGTCACCTCAACGACGAGATCGAGACGTTCTTCGTCATGCCTCGCGAAGAGTACAGCTACACGAGCTCCACGCTCGTCAAACAGGTGGCCAAATATGGCGGCGACGTCTCTCACTTCGTGCCGCCCAACGTCGCCGAAGCCCTTCGGCAGGCCTACCAGCCCGCCACCGTCCAAGGTTAACTTCCCCTTGGCTAACGCCGCCGGTGCCCGCGCGCCGTCGGCGACGGGGTGCCATTCGCGCGGCCAGCCGTCTTCACGGGCTTGTCGCCGAGCAGCTGCGGAGCGAGCGCCGAGAGCCCCAGCCGCTGCAACGCAGTGCGGATCGCCCCACGCAGCTCGGGCTTATACCAGAAGAAAAAGCTGCGCTGCGCCTCCTTCTCCTCCTTCGAGCGCGCGACATACGTCGGCTCACCCGTGTACGGGTGCAGCCCGGTCGCGTAGATCTCCGTCGAGACCGTCATCGGCGTCGGCGTGAAATCCTGCACCTGCTCGAGTTTGAAACCGAGCTGCTTGGTCTGCACGGCCAGATCGGCCATGTCTTCAGGCTTCGAGCCGGGGTGCGAACTGATGAAATATGGGACCAGTTGCAGCTCGGGCTTTCCCAGCCGTCGTTTCGCCTCCTCAAATTTCTCCTGAAAAAATCGGAAGAGCGAAAACGAGGGCTTCCGCATCACCTTGAGCACCGTATCCGAGGTGTGCTCGGGCGCTACCTTCAGCCGTCCCGAAACATGATGCGCGATCAGCTCGTCCATGTAAGCCGAGTGGCTTGCCACGACCGCGGGATTTTTGTCCTTCGAATTGAGGAAAAGATCATAGCGGAGGCCGCTCGTGACAAAGGCGTGCTTGATGCCGGGCATCGCGCGCACCGCCCGGTAAAGCTCGATCAAAGCAGTGTGGTCCGTGTCGAGGTTGCCGCACACCTGAGGCCAAAGGCAGCTCGGCCGGATGCACGCGTCGCACAGCCGCTGCTCGCGCCCTTTCAACCGATACATGTTGGCCGAAGGGCCACCGAGGTCGGTGATCGTACCATGGAAATCCGGCATCGCCTTCACCCTCTCGACCTCGCGCAACACGCTCTCGCGGCTGCGACTCGCGACAAACTTCCCCTGGTGCGCGGAGATCGTACAGAAGCTGCATCCGCCAAAGCAGCCACGGTGCAGGTTGATCGAATGTTTGATCATCTCGTAGGCCGGGATGTCGCCCCGCTTGCGGTAGCGTGGATGCGGCAGGCGGGTGTACGGCAGGTCGAAACTGGCATCGATCTGCGCCTCCGACATCGTCGGATAGGGCGGGTTGACCACGAGCAAGCGGTCGCCCACAGGCTGCAACAAGCGACGGGCATGCACGCGGTTCGACTCAGTCTCGAGCTGCTTGAAATTGACGGCGTAGAGGCTCCGGTCGCGCAGGCACTCCTCGTGGCTGTGCAACGTGTGATCCTCCCAGTTTTTGTTTTTCGGCAGGGGCGCCGCAGACGGGATGAGCAGCGCCGTCTGGGCAATCGTTTTGAGAGAGGAAAACGGCACTCCTCGCTGCAAGAGGTGGAGAATCTCCGCGAGCGGCAGTTCCCCCATGCCGTAGACGAGAAGATCAGCCCCACTCTCGACCAGCACGCTCGGCTTGATCGTGTCGGACCAGTAGTCGTAGTGCGACACGCGACGCAAACTGGCCTCGATGCCTCCGATGAGCACGGGCACGTCCGGGTACAGTTTTTTCAGGATCTGAGTGTAGACCGTCACCGCGTAGTCGGGGCGGAAACCCGCCACCCCACCGGGGGTGTACGCATCGTCGGAGCGCAACCGCCGCCCCGCCGTGTAGCGGTTGATCATCGAATCCATGCAGCCCGCCGTGACGCCAAAAAATAACCGCGGGCGACCCAGTTTCTTGAAGTCGCGCAGATCGTCGCGCCAGTTTGGCTGCGAAAGGATGGCGACGCGGAAGCCTTCGCGCTCGATCATCCGACCAATCACCGCCGTGCCAAACGAAGGATGATCCACGTACGCGTCACCCGAGACAAGAATCACATCGACCTCATCCCAGCCACGGGCCTCCAGCTCGTCGCGGGAGAGCGGCAACCAGCGGGACGAATCCCAAATCGGATCACGGGCAATGGTCATCGGAAAAAATGTCGTCTGACGACGAGCAGGGCGCGCACCTTCAGCGACGCACTCGGCGAGGGCAAGCGCTCCGTGCGAACCACCGAAACCGGGGCATGCACACCTGGGGTCGGGATCGATCAAGCCCCCCCGCGGCTCAAATCAACTCGAGGCGGCCGCAGCAGCGGCGATGGGCCCCGCCTTCCAAACGTTCATCACATTGTAGGCTGCCGTGAGCCAATCAAAGTTATCGGTCGGGTAGATCGAATACTCACCCGGCACGCCTCCGATCTGCCAGAGTACGCTTGCCTTCAGACAAATCTTCCCGTCGGCGAGATGAAAGCACTGCAAGTGGATCGTGTTGCCATCGGACAAGACCAGACACGCCACGCCCTTGTGATAGTTCACTGTGCGCGACTTACAAACGACATCAGGCTCCTCGTTCTGGATCGTCGTTTCGACCAGGTTGAGGAATGACAGCAGACGTGGGCTTTGTGCGCGGACCATCACCCGGGGTTTTCGTCACACCCAGCAGGTTCTTAAACCGGAAAACCGGATACGTTTTCGCAGCAGGCATCTTTTGTTTTGCTCCTCGCCAACGAGCCGTACATCCATTCCCCACCTCCGCCTCACCACCCCATGTCGCTCGAACGCATCCTCGTACTCGACGATGAGCCCATGATCCAAAAAGTCTTGGGGGAGCTGTTGCAGCGCAAACGACTCACGGTCACTCTGGCCAGTTCGCTGGCACAAGCCGAAGCCCTCTGCGCACGAGAGACCTTTGACCTGATGATGGTCGATGTGCGCCTGCCTGATGGGGACGGACAGCAATTTCTCGAAAGAGCGCGTACCTTTGCCGGCGAACCTCTCGTCGTGATCATGACCGGCCACGGTTCCATCGAAAGCGCAGTCTCGTGCATGCGGGCAGGCGCCTTCGACTACCTGATCAAGCCATTCTCCCCAGGCCAGATAGAGATCATACTCAAAAAAGCCGAGAGCTACCGCCAACTCGTCAAAGTCAACCGCTACTTTGCGGAAAGCGGCGCCAACGATGAGGGCGAATTTCTGGGACGCAGCCCGGCGATGCAACAGCTGCACCAGTTGATCGAACGCGTCGCCCCGACGGATGCCACGGTCCTAATCACCGGCGAAAACGGCACCGGCAAGGAAATGGTCGCACGCGAACTCTACCGCCGCTCACAACGGCGCACCGAACCGTACATCAAAGTCAACTGCGCGGCCCTTTCCGAAAACCTCATCGCCAGCGAGCTATTCGGCCATGAGCGGGGCGCGTTCACCGGAGCCACCGAACGCCGCGAAGGCCGCTTCGAGCTCGCCAATCGAGGCACCCTCCTCCTCGACGAAGTCAGCGAAATTCCACCTAATCTGCAGGCTAAGCTGCTGCGCGTACTCCAAGAGCGGGAGTTCGAACGCGTCGGCGGCACCAAAACAATCAAGGTCAACGTCCGCATCCTCGCCACGTCCAACCGCGACCTCCTCCAATTTGTCGAGAAAGGCGAGTTCCGCCAAGACCTCTACTACCGGCTCAACGTCTTCCCGGTCCACCTCCCCCCACTCCGCGAGCGCCCAGACGACATCCCCCTGCTTGCAAACGTTTTCCTGCAACGTTTTTCGCGCAAGCACGGGCTCAAAACACCGGGCTTTAGCGATGCCGCGCTGCAAACGATGATGGGCTACCGCTGGCCCGGCAATGTCCGTGAACTTCAAAACACCATCGAGCGTGCAGTCATTCTCGCCGAGACAGGCCGCCCGGTATCTCCAGCGGCGCTAGGCTTGCCCACCATCACTCGTTCCTCGATGGGCAGCGCCCCCGAAACCACACCGGTAGCGCAACAACCCACCAGTCCCGCAAGTGGAGTGATGGTCCCGCCCCCGACCCCGATTCCGACTCCATCACCGGTCGCTCCCGTGACAATCGCGCCACCACAAGAGCCCCTTGATCCAAGTGCTGTAACCGAGCTGCCATCAAACGAGCCCGCCGTGGCTGCCACCCCGGCATCTGTTGACGTCATCCCACTCGATGAGCTCGAGCGCCGAGCGATTCTGGCCGCGCT
The DNA here is from genome assembly GCA_002070825.1 of Verrucomicrobia bacterium ADurb.Bin122. Classification (GTDB taxonomy): domain Bacteria; phylum Verrucomicrobiota; class Verrucomicrobiia; order Opitutales; family Opitutaceae; genus MWDT01. The sequence goes on along the minus strand of MWDT01000068.1, from coordinate 3,005 downwards.
TGAGTCAACAGGCGGCAACCGGACCAAAGCCGCAGAGCTTCTGAAAATTTCCATTCGAACGCTGCGCAATAAACTACAGGAGTACAGGGAAGCGGGCCTTCTCAATGGCTCCAGCCTCGACACCGCAGACTGACTCCTGGGGAAAGCACATTCCCCGCCATGCGTGTGCGCCACGCATGTAAGGAAAGGCACTAGCAGCCTTCCAAAAGGCACTTAGAAAGTATTGGGATTTTATCAGATTTCCTAAAAAACCCATAAACCCCACCAGAAACGCGCCGATAGAAACACTCAGCCATCGCGAGCCCTATCCTTATCATGCCCTCCATCGATTCTATCGGCGAAAACATATTTCAAGACACCATGAATCGAGCCGTGCAGGATGTATTCCGCACCATGCTCGGTAAAAACGCCACCCTCGTTCATGGAACGGGAGCCACCGATTCAAACGGCCAGCCATGGAAGCATCCAGTCGAACATGACAACAGTGGGCTTCAGGTCGTCAGCACCGTCGGCTTTATCGGAGACATCAGCGGGCTCATCTACCTTTACCTCAACGCCGATTTCGCGAAATTTGTCGCCAGTAACATGCTCGGCATGTCCCTCGCCGAAGTCGAAGAAGGGGGCGATGAGGTCGTCAATGATGCCATCGGCGAACTCACCAACATGACGGTCGGTGGGTTTAAAAACCAACTCTGCGACCAAGGCTTCCCCTGTAAGCTCACCATCCCCTCAATCCTTCGCGGAAGTAATTTCTCGATTGAGCCCGTCAGCGGCGCGACCCGGCGAACCTACATGTTCGACGTCTCAGGTCACCGTCTCATCACCGACCTTCTGATGAAGAACAGCGACTGAGCAACCTCACCCTCTCTTCTGACATGCGTTACAAAGTACTCACTGTCGACGATTCGAAAACTGTCCGGATCATCGTCAAAAAAGCCTTTAAGTCCTACGATTGCGAGATCTTGGAGGCCGGTAATGGCGTCGAAGGCCTCGCCGTGGCTGGTAAAGAACGCCCGGACGTCATCCTCCTCGACATCACGATGCCCGTGATGGACGGCGTCGAGATGCTCACCAAAATCAAATCCGACCCTGAGCTCAAAGCCATCCCCATTATCATGCTCACCGCCGAAGGTGGCCGCGATAATGTGCTCAAAATCGCAAAGATCGGCGTGCGCGATTATATCGTAAAGCCTTTCAAAGAAGACCTCCTCATTGAGAAGGTCGGACGCATCATCGACCTCAAGCCCATCGCCGAAGGCCCGGTTAAGACCAAGTCCATCTTGGATCCGTGCACGATTCTGGTCGTCGAAGATAAGCCCACGATTGTCCAGCAGATCCAAGAAGGCCTGAAACACACACCTTGGAAGATCCATGGTATGAGCAGCACCGGTGAAGCGATCGATTTCTGCAGCAAGAACACACCCGACCTCATCATGTTGTCCCTCTCGCTTCCGGAAGAAGCCGGCTTCACCCTGTTCCGACTGATTCGCGCCAGCGTGAAGACGAAATATACGCCAATCTTTGGATTGGTCGTAAAGACCGAGGTCAACGTGCAGCAAAACGCCCAGCAGGTCGGATTCTCTGCGATCATCACCAAGCCGATCGATATCCCTGAGCTCGAGTCCAAAATCGCCAAGGCAATGAACTTGGATACATCGAAGCGCTACTTCGACACCCAAGGCGACTTCCTCATGATGAAGCTCCCGGAAAACTGCACCGCGATCGTGGTCAACGAAGTGACCAACTATCTTAAGCCGAAGGTCGCCGAAGCCGTGGACAGTGGCATCGCGAAGACAATCATCGACCTGAAGGAAGTTAAGTCACTTAACATGAATGTGATAAAACTCCTTCTCACCACGATGCAAACATGCCGGGAGCTCGCAATCCAATTTGCTCTTGTCGGCAATGATGCCGTCTCCGCTGAGTGCAAGAGCTTTGAAGATACGCGGAATTGGACCTTCTACACCTCGCTGGACGATGCCAAAGCCAGCCTCTCCAAAGGAGGAGCCACCGCCCCGGCAGGTGCTGCATAACGCCTTTCCAGATTTCAGCGGATCTGCGAATCTCGCGTAATCTGGACCCTGCGATGCAACCCCGCCCCTAGCCCGGGCGGGGTTTTCGTTTTTTTGGCAACCGTCCGCCGCCCCCTGGCGGCAATCTAAAAGCCTAGACCAGTGCACCGCATATCACTGCATTTTTCGGTTCAGAAAAACGTCATGCGAACCGATAGCATCCGTGGACGACTCAAGGCCAATCCACCCAAACATGGATTGTTTCCTTTGCTATGACTTTTCGCATCCACTCAATTCGCAGAGGGGCCTCTGAGCTGATCAGGTGCTTTTCCTTGGTGCTCCTGCCCGCCCTCACAACAGAGGCGGGATCCACCGGTTTCTCTCAAGGCCACAACGAGGGGCATCGGCCTGTGCAAACCTTGCCCCCCACCAAACAGCCACGGCCAACCTCCTACTTGGCCATCGTAGGCCCGCCACCACTCCGATTCCAAGACGCGCCGGCCCCGCCTCCCTATGAGTTGGAGCCGACTCCAGCCGGGCCTGCCCTCATTGAGGACATGGTCACGCAGCCCCCTCCCCAACATCCTACGCCGGTAGCAACAAACCTCCCGCTAGCCGACGGGCTACCCGCAGAGCCTGAGCAGACTCACCGTGCCCAGCTGCAAGCCGACGAACCGGCCCCGATCATCCCTGATGACCTTCGGCGGGAAGTCCGCCCCGAGGATGTCATCCCCTACTTTCAGTTTCCGCGTAACCGAGTGCGAGTCGGCGTGCCCATTCCGCCGCAGCCCAGCGGGCCAAGCCTGCCACCGAGCTCGGCAACTTACCAACAACAATGACGCTAGGCCGACAGACACTCGTAGCGGGATTGATACTCGTTCCGCTATACGTAGGCAACGGCATCGCGGCGGCACAAACCGACGCCGATGCACGCACAGAACCTCCCGCGGAACATCCGATTGTGGGCTCGCCCAACGCAGAGACTCCAAGCGA
>MWDT01000067.1 GCA_002070825.1 Verrucomicrobia bacterium ADurb.Bin122 | reverse complement strand
GTGGCGGCGCAGCAGCGGCTCACCAAGCTCGCCGACGACTATGCGGACAGCCCGTATGCATCGCATGCGTTGTACCAAGCGGCGGTGCTGGCGGAGCGGCGCGGGCAGGACACGAATTTCGAGGAGGCGAACAAGCTGATCGAGCAGCTGGCGCAGCGCTACCCACAGAGCGATCTGCTGTTTTATGCGCGGCTCAAGCAGGGGGATTTGTTGAGGAAACTCAGCCAGTTCGCCCTCGCGCAGCGTGCGTACGAGGCGGTGATCAACCGGTTCCCGCAGCATGCCGAGGTGCTGGCCGCGCAGATGTCGCTTGCGGACTGCCATGGCGCGCAGTCGTCGTCGGACTCGGCGCATGCGGAGCGTGCGGTGGAGATTTATGAGCGGTTGCTGGCCCTGCCGCAGGCGCCGCTAGATCTGCGCGTGGAGGCGGGTTTCAAGCTGGGCTCGACGCTCGACAAGCGCGGCCAGACGGAGCGGGCGCAGACGATCTGGTGGCGCGACGTGGTGACGGGTTTTCTACTGCCGGACGGGCAGGCGGAGCAGCTCGGTGCCAAGGGCCGTTATTGGATGGGCCGCACGCTCGTGGAGCTCGGGGCCAGCTTTGAGCGGCAGGAAAAGCTGGAGCAGGCGCGCGAGGCCTGGCAACTGGTGCGACGTTACAAACTGCCAGGGGAGAGTCTGGCGGAGGCGAAGCTGGCGCGGTTTATCGTGCTGGGAGGGAAGCCATGAGGCCCGGAGAATTCGGCGTGGACGCCTCGTGGCCGACCGCATCTAAGGAATTTAATCGATGAGCATTTTTGCAGTCAGTCTATTCACACAAGGCGGGCCCATGATGTGGGTGCTATTTGTGCTCGGCGTCACCGGCAGCGTGTTGTTTGCCGAGCGCGTGCTCTACCTGCACCGCGGGCAGATCCGGGCGAAGGCGTTTGTGGATGGCATCAAGAACATCCTGGCCAAGCGGCGCATCGTGGAGGCGCTGACGGTATGCGAGGAGACGCCCGGTCCGGTCGCGGTCGTGGTGAAGGCGGCCTTGTTGCACGCGCACGACGATGCGGAGACGATGCGTTTTGCGGTGCAGGAGGCCGCCGTCGTGGAGTTGCCCGCGCTGGAGCGGCGGCTGGGTTCGATCGCGGCGATTGCACAGATCGCGCCGCTGGTGGGGCTGCTCGGCACGATCCTCGGGATGATCGTGACGTTTGGGGCGTTTGAGCGCGACTACGCGACGGCGAGCGGTCTGGCGAAGGGGATGTGGCAGGCGCTCATCAGCACGGCCGGCAGTCTGATGCTGGCGATCCCGGCTTACCTGGCGCACCATTTTCTGAGCGGCCGTGTGCGCGCGGTCGTGCGCGACATGGAATGGGCGGGCAACGAGATCATGCGGTACCTCACGATCGAGTACGCCAAGTTGCCGCCGGTCGGCGGCCCTGAAAAACCCGTCGCGAAGCCATGATCACCCGGCCCCTCGACATCGCTTCGCGGCTCCAGCCGCCGCCACGCTCTCTGGACTGGCTGTTTTTCGTGAACGGCGGCCTCATCGTGCTGTTCTTCTTTTTGTTCGGGTCGCGTTTCGTACTCGCACCGGGGCTCGGCGTCGATTTCCGGCTCCCGGAGATGCCTGATGCGCAGGTGAGTGCCGCGGTGACGACCCATTTTATCAGCGTGAAACGGGGCGGCGTGATCTTCGCGAGCGGGAGTGGGGCGATCAATCTGGCGCAGTTGAAAATCTGGCTGGAGGCCGAAGCCAAGACGGTGAAGACGCCCGTGCTCCTCGTCCGTGCCAGCGCGGATGTGCCGGTCGCCGAGCTCGTCGATATCTACACTGTGGCGCGGGCCGCGGGCTTTTCGATTCAGCAGGGAGCGGAGGCTGTCCAGACCGCAGACCCGGAGGGACTCTGACCCTGCATGGCGTCCGATCTGCGCATCTCCTGGCGTTTTTACGCGGCGGTCGCTGCCGTGGCAGGGGCGCTGGCTCTCGTGGCCGCCTTAGTGCTGCGGGCGCCGTCGCCCAAGCCGGCTTCGTCGGTGGCTGGGGCGGGGGGGCGTCCGGCTCCGATCGCGTTTGAGCCATTGTCCGGTGCGACGGGCGACGAGGCGCTCCTGCGCGACCCGACGCCCTTGTTTTTGCCGACGCGTTGGAATGCCGCCCAAGGCGTACGCCCGGATCGGGCGCTGCGGGAGCCCGGCGAGGCGTTTGCCGGGTTTGGCGCCAAATTCGTTTTTGGAGAAAATCAGGCGGAGTTGGCCTTGCCGTCGGTGGTTGTCGTGCCCGAGCACCCGGCGGCGGCCATCCGGCCGTCGGACTGGCAGGCGCCGTTTCTTGGTTTGGGCCGCACAGATGCGATGGTGGTGCCCTTGCCGGCGCGGACGGCCCGGTTGGAGGTGCGGTTTTGCCGCGATGGCAGGCAGGTCGTCGAACAGGAGTTGGCGGAGATCGTCCCGTTCGGGGCGCAGGACTGGCAGCCTTTGGAGTTTGGGGTGGCCGTGGCGGCTGGGGGAGCGATCGGGGCGCCCGCGCTGGTGACCAGTTCGGGTGTCGAGGTGGTCGATGAATACTTCCAAGAATATCTTGCTACGCGCTCAATGCTCGGGAAGCGTCTTTCGAAGTTAAGGCCCGGCGTCTATCGCATAGTCATCGGACCGTGATGCATGCGGCGTTTGATTCTTGCGATTAAGCGCAGTGTGGTGAGGTGGTTGAAAAAAACTGCAAGTTTGCAGTTGACGGTGGAAATGGGGCCGCTCACTTTGGCCGCCCTTTTTCTGTTTTTTGACCCAAGATAGGTATGCCCAGATAGCTCAGTTGGCAGAGCACGTCCTTGGTAAGGACGAGGTCGCCGGTTCAAATCCGGTTCTGGGCTCCATTTTCTCAACAGTCAGTAAAGTCTCAACCTCCAACAAAACGTCTCAAACCACATGGCTAAAGGCACATTCGAACGCAAGAAACCGCACGTAAACGTTGGCACCATCGGCCACGTTGACCACGGTAAAACGACCCTGACCACCTCCATTCTGAAGGTTCAGGCCGACAAGGGCTTGGCTGAATTCAAGTCCTACGCTGATATCGCTAAGGGCGGTACCCTCCGCGACGCGACCAAGATCGTGACGATCGCCGTAGCCCACGTGGAATACGAGAGCGACAAGCGCCACTATGCGCACGTCGACTGCCCGGGACACGCTGACTTCGTCAAGAACATGATCACCGGTGCTGCCCAGATGGACGGCGCCATCCTCGTGGTTTCCGCGGCTGACGGCCCGATGCCCCAGACCCGTGAGCACATCCTCCTCGCCCGCCAGGTCGGCGTGCCGAAGATCGTGGTGTTCCTCAACAAGGTCGACCTCATCGACGACAAAGAGCTCCTCGACCTCGTCGAGATGGAAATCCGTGAGCTCCTCAGCAAGTACAACTTTGACGGCGACAACGCCAAGATCGTTCGCGGTTCCGCCACGGCGGCCCTCGAAGGCAAGCCCGAGGGCGTTGCTGCGATCGGCGAGCTGATGAACGCCATCGACACCGAGATCCCCGAGCCCGCTCGCGAGACCGACAAGCCCTTCCTGATGTCCGTCGAGGACGTCTTCTCGATCACCGGTCGCGGCACCGTTGCCACGGGTCGTATCGAGCGCGGTATCTGCAAAGTCGGTGAGACCGTCGAAATCGTCGGCCTCAAGGACACCGCCACGACCGTCATCACTGGCGTCGAGATGTTCCGCAAGATGCTCGACCAGGGTCAGGCTGGCGACAACGTCGGTCTCCTCCTCCGTGGTGTTGAAAAGGAAGGCATCGAGCGCGGTCAGTGCTTGTGCGCTCCGAAGAGCGTCCATCCCCACAAGAAGGCCAAGTGCGAAATCTACGTCCTCACGAAGGACGAAGGTGGCCGCCATACGCCGTTCTTCAATGGCTATCGTCCCCAGTTCTACTTCCGCACGACGGACGTGACGGGCGTGCTCAACCTCGCCAAGGGCGTGGAGATGATCATGCCGGGCGACAACACCCAGGTTGAAATCGAGCTGATCGTTCCGATCGCCATGGAAAAGACCCAGCGCTTCGCCATCCGCGAAGGCGGTCGCACCATCGGTGCCGGTCGTATCGTCGAGATTCTCGACTAATTTGTTTTGTTAACGTTGAGACTACCTGCCGAGGCCTCTTCTGGGGCCTCGGCTGCGTCGTCTAAATCGAATTTATAGGCGTATAGCTCAATTGGTAGAGTAGCAGTCTCCAAAACTGTCGGTTGGGGGTTCGAGTCCCTCTGCGCCTGCCATCTTTCCCTTCATGAAAAACCCGTTCAGCAGCATCCGTATCTTCACCGGCGAAATGGTCGGCGAGTTGAAAAAAGCCTCTTGGCCCACCAAGACGGAGCTGCGCGATTCGACGGTCGTGGTCATCGCGGCGTCGCTTCTCCTGGGTCTTTTCACGAGCATCAGTGACTTTGCGCTCTACCAGGTCATCGACCTGTGCACGCAGCTGGTCAAATAAACCGCCTTATGTCGTCTTCCCCGGTTAACGCTCCTGCGGGCGCACAGTGGTTCGCCCTTCATACTCTTTCCGGACAGGAAGGTAAGGTAAAAGCTTACATTGAGAAGTTTAAGACGGTCGAGGAGCTGGATGACTACATTTTCGAGATCTTGATGCCCACGGAAGTGGTTTCCGAGGTCAAGGGCGGCAAGAAGAGCACCAAGGTTCGCAAGCTTTACCCTGGTTACGTCTTTATTCAGATGCGCCTCTACGGAGAGGACAAAAAGCTGATCAACAAGCCCTGGTACTTCGTGAAAGAAACCAGCGGCGTCATCGGCTTCGTCGGTGGCGACAACCCTGCGGCGTTGCGCCAGGCCGAGATCGATGAAATCAAAGCCCGCCTCGAAGCTGCCACCGGCAAGGAAGTGCCGAAGGTGCAATACTCGGTGGGCGAGGAAGTAAAGATTACCGACGGCGCGTTTGCCAACCTCACCGGGCGCATCGACGAGATCGATCCCGAACGCGGCAAGCTCAAGATTTCCGTCTCCATTTTCGGCCGGTTCACCCCGGTCGAGCTCGAATACTGGCAGGTGCAACGCATCACCGAGTGACGCGACGCCTCTTTGTCACCGCCGACGTTCGTTCCCACACACATACGTCACTAAACACCCGCCACCTCCGATACCATGGCTAAGAAAATTCAAGGCTACGTTCGCCTCCAACTCCCTGCCGGTGCCGCCAATCCTGCGCCCCCGGTCGGTCCCGCGCTCGGCGCCCAAGGCGTCAACATCATGGCGTTCTGTAAGGAGTTTAACGCCAAGACCAAGGACCAGAACGGCATGATTCTGCCGGTGGTCATCACGGTCTACTCCGACAAGAGCTTCACGTTCATCCTGAAGTCCCCGCCGGCGTCCGTCCTCCTCAAGAAGGCGGCCAATGTCGCCAGTGGCTCCGGCAAGCCCAACCAGGACAAGGTCGGCAAGGTCAACAAGAAGCAGCTTCTTGAGATCTACAACATCAAGAAGGCCGACATGAACGCCAAGACCCCCGAAGCCGGCATCAAGATCATCGCCGGTACCGCCCGTAATATGGGCATCGAGGTCGTCGACTAATTTTTCGTCCGATCACCGAACGAAACTCACCGCGGGAGTCCCTGACCGGGACGCATGCACCGCAAGGAGCAATAATGGAAAAACAAAGCAAACGTTACCGCAGCGCCCTCAAGGTCGCTGACCTGGCGAAAGAATACACGCTGAAGGAAGCGGCCGAGGTTTTGGCCAAATTCCCGAAGACCAAATTCGACGAGACCGTTGAGGTCTCGCTCCACTTGGGGGTCGATGCCGCCCAAGGCGACCAAATGGTGCGTGGCACCACTCCGTTGCCCAACGGCACGGGTAAGAAGGTTCGCGTCCTCGTCTTCACCGACAATGCGGAAGCCGCTCTCAAGGCGGGCGCCGATCATGCCGGTCTGCAAGACATGATGCAGAAGATCAACGAGGGCTGGCTCGACTTCGATGTCGCGATCGCGACCACCGAGGCCATGAAGACCGTGCGTTCCCTCGCTCGCGTCCTCGGTCCCAAGGGCCTCATGCCCAACCCGAAATCGGGTACCGTCACCGACGACATCGCCGCTGGCATCAAGGCCGTCAAGGCCGGCCGCGTCGAGTTCAAGATGGACAAGGCCGCCAACATCGGCGTCGGCGTCGGCAAGCGCTCGTTCACGGCTGACCAGATCGTCGAAAACGCCCGCGCGCTGATCGATGCCGTGGCGAAGGCCAAGCCCGCCTCCTTCAAGGGTGGCGTTTACATCAAGACCTGCGTCCTCTCCGCTTCGATGAGCCCTGCCGTCCGCATCGCTTCGTCGGAGTACAGCAAACTCTAATCGGAGGCCCCATACCATGAGATCCGAGAAAAAATTCCTGATCGCCGAAGTTGAGGGCCACCTCAAGAAGTCGGACTACGTTTACCTTGCCAACTACGAGAAGGCCACCGTCGAGAACCTCGCGGCCCTGCGCAAGAAGCTGGCGGCGGAAAACGCCGAGATCCACGTCGTCAAAAATAGCTCCCTGCGCGTTGCCGCGAAGGGCCTGTCGCTCCCCGAACTTGACCAATGGCTGAAGGGCCAGACGGCCATCATCGTCGGCGGCACGAATCCCACCGGCGTGGCCAAGGTCCTCCGCGATTTCTTCAAGGATTCGCAGAAGATCGAGGTCAAGGGCGGTATCTTCGAGCAAAAGGCCGTTGACGCGGCCGTGATCGGCCAGCTGGCGGCAGTGCCGCCGATGGACGTGCTCAAGAGCCAGTTCCTCGGCTTGCTCAAGATCAAGCCGCAGCAGCTCGCCGCCCTCATCAAGGCGTACGCCGACAAGAAGGAAAAAGAAGGCGCCGCGGCCTGATCGGCTGCGTTTTCACCCACCACTTTTGTCCGATCTTCGGATAAAAAACCAACCCTCCAACGAACCCGTTAGGGCGCGCGAGCGCCTTAAACCCTCCGCATGACGCGGAGGACTAACATTCAAGGAAATCATATGTCGCTCACCAAAGACCAAGTCATCGAGTGGCTCTCCAGCCAGTCGGTTCTCCAACTCAACGAACTCGTCAAAGAGCTCGAGACCAAGTGGGGCGTTTCCGCCGCCGCCGTCGCCGCTGCTCCTGCCGCGGGCGCTGGCGCTCCTGCCGCCGCTGCCGTCGAACAGACCGAGTTCACCGTCGTCCTGAAGGACGCTGGCGCGAACAAGATCGGCGTCATCAAGGAAGTCCGTGCCATCACCGGTCTGGGCCTCAAGGAAGCCAAGGATCTCGTCGAAGGCGCTCCGAAGCCCATCAAGGAGAACGTCGCCAAGGCCGAGGCCGAAGAGCTCAAGAAGAAGCTCGAAGCCGCTGGTGCCAAGGTCGAGCTCAAGTAACTCTTGGAGTTCTCGCTCTTTATACGTTCGTTCTTTTCGGGACAGGCCGCTGTTTTCTGCGGCCTGTCCTTTGCCTTTCTCTTCTGTTAGTTCTTTGTTCGCCCGTCGTCGCACCCAACCGCGGCTCGGGCTTTTGTCGTCTCGCTCTACTATTTAATCCGGGAACTCCCCATGGCCGACCGTAATCACGCCGATCGCATCAACTTCGGTAAGCTTAAAGAAGTTATCACGCCGCCCAATCTCATTGAGCTGCAGATCAACTCGTATCTGGACTTCTTGCAAAAAGGTGCGCCGGAGAAACAACGCAAGAACCAGGGCCTTGAGGCCGTCTTCCGCGAAGTCTTCCCGATTGAGAGCTACGACCAACGGCTCGTCCTCGAGTACGTTTCCTACACGATTGGTGACCCGAAAAACACGGAGCTTCAGTGCCTCCGCGATGGCATCACCTATTCCGTCCCCCTTTATGTGAAGCTCCGCCTCCGCGAAGAGGACTTCATCAAGGACGAAGACATTTACATGGGCGAAATCCCCATGGTGACGGACCGCGGCTCCTTCATCATCAACGGCGCCGAGCGCGTCGTCGTTTCCCAGCTCCACCGCTCCCCCGGCATCGCCTTCGAGGTCGCCCCGCACCCGAACGGCAAACTGCTCCACTCTTTCCGCATCATCCCCGACCGCGGCACCTGGCTCGAAGTCCAGTTCGACAACAACGACCTGCTCTACGTTTACCTCGACCGCCGCCGCCGTCGCCGCAAGTTCCTCATCACGACGCTGCTCCGCTCGATCGGCTACTCCAGCGACATCGACATCCTCAATCTCTTCTACGAGATCAAGGACCTCAAGGTCGCCAAGGCCCTCGACATGGAAAACGTCTCCACGCTTGTGCTCGTGGAAGACGCCATCGACGCCCAGCAGGGCGCCGTGCTCGCTCGTGCCTACGAGCCCCTCACCAAGCAGATCGTCCGCACCTTCGAGAAACACGGCCTCACCACGCTGCGCGTGATCGACACCGCCGTCGACGAAGGCGCCATCATCCGCGCCCTCAAGAAGGACCCGACCCGCAACGAGGAAGAAGCCCTCAAGGAAATCTACAAACGCCTTCGTCCGGGCGAGCCCCCGACCACGGCCAACGCCAAGGCCCTCCTCAAGCGCCTCTTCTTCGATCCCAAGCGCTACGACCTCAGCCGCGTCGGCCGCTACAAGATCAACCAGAAGCTCGTTCTCAAGGCCGACCTTGAGCAGCGCATCCTCCAGAGCGACGACGTCGTCTTCGCCACCAAGTACCTCGTCCGCCTCAAGCGCGGCGAAGGCGTGGTCGACGATATCGATCACCTCGGTAGCCGCCGCGTCCGTACCGTCGGCGAACTCCTCGCCAACCAGTGCCGCGTGGGCTTGTCCCGCACCGAGCGCCTCGTGCGCGAGCGCATGACCATGTACGATCAAAGCGTCGACTCGATCACGCCCCAAAAGCTGATCAACCCGAAGGCGCTGACCACGGTCATCCGCGATTTCTTCGCGCGCAGCCAGCTGTCGCAGTTCATGGACCAGATC
>MWDT01000066.1 GCA_002070825.1 Verrucomicrobia bacterium ADurb.Bin122 | reverse complement strand
GTATCGAAAAGTCCGTTCGCGTAATTGTCGATGAGCGCGAGGCTGTTGTAGCGCAGCCCCAGCTCCGTGCACAAATCGGCCTCGTGGGCGGCGGTCATGCCGACGACATCGCCCCACTGGCGGATCACGCGGATCTCGGCCTTGGTCTCGAAACGCGGCCCGCGCATCTGCACGTAGGTTTGCCCGGCCATGATGGGAAACTCGGGCGCGAGTTTGCTCACAATCAGCGGGATCAAATTATTGGCGATCCCCGGAGCCCCGCCCTTCAACTCGTGATCGAAGAATGTCGCCGGACCGTCCTGCAGGCACACGTAATCGCTGCACGAGACGAAGGTGCCTGGCGTGAGTTCGGCGCGCAGCGAGCCGACCGAGTTGAGCGAAATCACATCCTGAAATCCGAGGTCGGCCAACGCCCGGATGTTCGCACGGTAGTTGATGCTGTGCGGCGGTACCGGCACGCCATACCCATGACGGTTGATCAATACGTGGTCGCCCTTTGCCTTGTACGTCACCTCGCCGTACGGCGTCTCGATCGTGTGCACCGCCCACGACGCGAAAAGATCCGAGTTGACGATGCTGGTCCCGCTAATGAAAGCGATTTTCATGAGGGTGATTTTTACAGTCTCCCGAGGCGGGTCAATCGCGCAGGCGGTTTAGCCATGCGACCGTGCAGGCTTCCCCCTTGTCAAAGCCCGCAGCCACGCCCTAACTCGCCCATTCCATGGCCGCCCCCTCCGACTCCTCTCCTCAGCCCCCCACCCACGTCGCCATCATCATGGACGGCAACGGTCGCTGGGCCAAACAACGCGGCATGCCGCGCGTCGAGGGCCATCGCCGAGGAGTCGAGACGGTCCGTGCAATCACCGCCGCCGCGCGCGAACTGGGTGTGCGCTACCTGACGCTTTACGCCTTTTCGGTGGAAAACTGGAAACGCCCGGCCGCGGAAGTCGGCGCGCTCATGAGTCTGCTCGAGTTTTTCCTGAAGCGCGAGACCGCCGGTCTCGTCAAAAACCGCGTGCGCCTGCGCACCATCGGCCGCACGCAGGATCTGCCCGAAGTCGTGCGCAAGCAGCTCGACCACGCCATCGCGGCCACGGCGCAGTTCACCGAGCAGACGCTCGTTCTCGCGCTCAACTACGGCGCCCGCACCGAAGTGCTCGACGCGGCCCGCGCGTACGCCGCCGACCTCGCCGCCGGGAAAACGCAGCCCGCCGGCGACGACTGGTCTGCATTTAGCCGCTATCTCTACACGGCCGACATCCCCGACCCCGACCTCGTCATCCGCACCTCCGGCGAGACGCGCATCAGCAACTTCCTCCTGATGCAGGCCGCCTACGCAGAGTTCGTTTTCACGCCTACGCTCTGGCCGGACTTCACCAAGGCCGACCTCGAAGCGGCCATCGCCGACTACCACCGCCGCGAGCGCCGTTTCGGACTCACCAGCGAACAAGTTTCCACCCCGTCCGCCTAAGCCCACCACTCGCATGCGCCAACGCATCCTCAGCACCCTCACTCTCTGGACGATCGTTTTCCTGTGCATGTATTTCCTGGGCGCCACCGGAGCCATCTGGCTGGTCGCCGCGATGGGCGTGCTCACGCTCCACGAATACTTCGCCATGCTGCCGCGCGTCGGGCTCGCCCCGTTTCGCCGCCTCGGGTTGGTATTTGCCGCCGCGATCCTGCTCGCGCCGCGCTATCTGGAGCCGTACGGCATCCGCGCCGAGTGGCTGCTCGCGTTGAGCGTGATCGTGTTTGCGCTGCGCATCCTCAAGGAGCGCAACCCGGAGAACCGGATGGAGACGCTCGCGTGGTCGACCTTCGGCATGATCTACATCCCGTTCATGCTGCACTTTCTCGTGCGCATCCTGATGCTCCACACGCCGCATGAAAACACCGGCATCGTCCTCGCTCTCTGGATGATCGCCGTCGCGAAACTCTGCGACACCGGCGCGCTGCTCACCGGCATGGCCTGCGGCCGCCACAAGATGTCGCCCACCATCAGCCCGAAGAAGACCTGGGAAGGCGCCGTGGGCGGCCTCGTCACCTCCGCGCTCGTCGGCGCCGGCATCGCCTGGGGCTGCCGCAACTATCTGCCCGCCACCTTCACGCCCGGACTCGCCGCGCTGGTCGCGTTGCCCATCGCCGGACTGGCCATCGTCTCCGACCTGATCGAGTCGGTCTTCAAGCGCCGTACCGACGTGAAAGACTCCGGGCAGACCATCCCCGGCATCGGCGGCATCTTCGATCTGAGCGACAGCTTCATGCTCACCTCGCCCGCGGCCTACGTGGTGTTTCAACTTCTCTAAACCGGGCTTCCCGCCCACCCTGTCCGACCGTGTCCGTCCCTGCTCGTAAACGCGTTGTCCTCCTCGGTGCCACCGGCTCGATCGGCACCAGCACCTTGCGCGTCATCGCCGCGCATCCCGACAAGCTGGAGCTCGTCGCCATCGCCGCCTGCACCAACTGGGAGAAACTCGCCGCCATCGCGCAGGAGTTCGCCGTCCCGCGCGTCGGCATCTTCGACGCCAGCTCCCACGACGCCGCGCGCCGCTCGCTGGACGCGTTTCCCGCCGGCACGACACTCTACCGTGGCATCGAAGGACTGGAGCAACTCGCGCAACTGCCCGAGGCCGACATCGTGCTCGTGGCCGTCGTCGGCACCACCGGCCTGCGCCCGGCGCTCGCCACCATCGCCGCGGGTAAAGACCTCGCGCTCGCCAGCAAGGAAATCCTCGTGCTCGCCGGCAAATTCGTGATGGCCGAGGCCCGGCGCCAGCGCGTGCGCCTGCTCCCGGTCGATAGCGAGCACAACGCCGTTTTCCAGTGCATCGAGGGCCACGCCACGAGCGACGTCGCCCGCGTGATCCTCACCGCCAGCGGCGGCGCGTTTCGCGACTGGCCCGACGAACGCCTCGCCCTCGCCACGCCCGCCGATGCGCTCCGGCATCCCAACTGGTCGATGGGGCCGAAAATCACCGTCGATTCCGCCACGCTCGCCAACAAGGGCCTGGAGCTCATCGAAGCGCAGTGCCTCTTCGGCCTCCGCCCCGAGCAGTGCCATGCCGTGCTGCACCCGCAGAGCATCGTGCACAGCCTCGTGGAGTTCACCGACGGCGCCCTACTCGCGCAGCTCTGCCCGCCGTCGATGACGTTTCCGATCCAGCACGCCCTGCTCTACCCGCAGCGCGCGCCAGGCGCCGACCAGCCGCTCGACCTCAACCGGCTCTTCTCGCTCGAATTCCGCCCATGCGAGCCGCAGCGTTTCCCGATGCTCCGCCTCGCCCGCGAGGTGATGGAGGCCGGTCGCGCCGCCCCAGCCATCTATAATGCGGCCAACGAAATCGCCGTCGCCGCCTTCCTCGAAGAGCGCATCCCCTTCCTCGGCATCCCGCGCCTCGTCGAACAGACGCTGCAAACGGTTCCGATCTGCGATCCGGCTTCGCTCGACGAAGTCCTCGCGCTCGACGCGGAAACGCGCCGCGTCGCCACCCAGTTCCTCAACACCCGCTAATCACCACCGGCATGCTTTCCGCCCTTTTCTCCAACATCGGTACCACGGCTCTCGTCATCCTCTTCTTCGGTGGTTCGATCTTCGTCCATGAGCTCGGGCACTTTTTCGCGGCACGCCGCCGCGGCCTGAAGGTCGAGCGATTCTCACTCGGATTCGGCCCGAAAATCTGGAGCTGGCGCGGCAAGGACGGCGTCGAGTACCGCATCTCGTGGATTCCGCTCGGCGGCTACGTCGCCCTGCCCCAGCTCGCCGACATGCAGGCGATCGAGGGCGCGAGCGAGACGCCCGTCGAACAGCTCCCGTCCATCGATTACGCCAGCAAGATGATCGTGTCCGTCGCCGGGGCCGCGATGAACGTCGTTTTTGCGTTCCTCCTCGCGTGCATCATCTGGCTGATCGGCGTGCCGACCAGCAGCGAGTACACCTCCACCCGGATCGGGTACGTCACCCCGACCATCGAGAACATCGAGGGGAAACAAGTCCCCAGTCCCGCCTCGCAGGCCGGCCTCCAGATCGGCGACCGCATCCTCTCCATCGACGGCCACAAACTCTCCGACTGGAACGACATCATGGAAGCGCTCGTCATGAGCTCCGGCATCTCGGCGGACGGACGCCGGCAGGCCGTGTTCACCATCGAGCGCGACGGTCAGCCACGCCAGATCACCGTATTCCCCCTGCTCTCTGGCGACGAGAAGTTCCGCAAGGTCGGCATCGCTCCCGGCTATGAACTGCTCGTGCATGAGGTCACGCCAGGCACGCCCGCCGCGCAGGCCGGCCTACAAAAGCAGGACGAAATCCTGAGCTTGGACGGCGTGCGCATCCTCCATGGCGTGAGTTTCCACGAATACCTGCGCGACCACGCCGCCCAGCCCGTCCAGGCCCTCGTGAAACGCGGCGAAGCCGAGGTCGCGTTGACCATCCCTGCACGTGCCGACGCCAAAACCGACCTCGGCGTCGAGCTCACCACGACCTTTGCGCTCACGCATCCCACGCCATGGATGCAACTGTGGGAGCACACCTCGACAAGCTTCCGCACGCTCTGGAGCCTCATCAATCCGCGCTCCGACATCGGCCTCTCAAAAATGGCCGGGCCGGTCGGCATCGTGCGCATCCTGCACAGCGCGGCGGAGTCCGGGCTGCGTGCGCTGCTCATGATCACGATCCTGATCAACGTCAGCCTCGCGATCTTCAACCTGCTGCCCATTCCTGTGCTCGACGGCGGCCACATGCTTTTTGCCACCATCGCGCGCCTGCGCGGCCGCCCAATCCCGGTCAACGTGATCGCGAGCACCCAAAGCGTGTTCATGCTCCTGCTCATCTCGATGGTTCTCTACGTGAGTTTCTTCGACGTGCGCCGCTGGAGCCGCGACCGCCAGAATAGCCGTCCGCCCGCCGCCGAGGCCCCCGCGCCCGCGCCGGAGCCCGCCACGCAGCCGGCCAAGTGAGCCCCGCGCGCGGAGCGTCCGACTGCGGCAAGACCTCCGCCGACACGGAATTTTGCGGTTTGATTTGAGACGGCACGGCGTGCGGTTGTACTGGGCAACACTTGTCCCATGGCCTACTGCGCATCCCGCTCACAAACCATCCGTCGATCCACGGTTGAGGTAAAAATTGGCGCCGTCGGCGTCGGCGGCACCCACCCGGTCCGGGTGCAGTCGATGACCACCAGCAACACGCTGGATGTCGCGGCGACGGTCAGCCAGTCCATCGCCCTCGCCGAGGTCGGTTGCGAAATCGTCCGCGTAACCGCCCCCAACGTCGCCGCCGCCCAGGCTCTGCGAGAGATCCGCGCCCAGTTCTCCGCCGCCGGTTTTGCCCACATCCCGCTCGTCGCCGACATTCATTTCATGCCGCAAGCCGCGATGGAGGCGGTCGAACACGTTGAGAAAATCCGCATCAATCCGGGCAACTACGCCGACAAGAAACACACGGGCGCACATGAGTACACGGATGCCGAGTACGCACGGGAGCTCGAGCGCCTGCACGAAGCCGTTTCGCCGCTGATCCGCCGTTGCAAAGAGCTGGGCCGAGCCCTGCGCATCGGCACCAACCACGGCTCGCTCTCCGAGCGCATCATGAACCGCTACGGAGACTCGCCGCTGGGCATGGTCGAGAGCGCGCTGGAGTTCGTCCGCATTTGCGAAAGCAACGGTTACCACGACGTCGTGCTCTCGATGAAATCGAGCAACCCGAAGGTCGTCATCCAGGCCTATCGCCTGCTCATCGAGCGCATGGACGCCGCCCATCGTCCCTACCCACTTCACCTCGGAGTGACCGAGGCGGGCGACGGCGAAGATGGCCGAATCAAGAGCGCCATCGGCATCGGCGCCCTGCTCATCGACGGGCTTGGCGACACGTTGCGCGTCTCCCTCACCGAAGACTCCGTCCACGAAGTCCCCGTGGCCCGCGCCCTCGCCGACAAGGCACTCAATCTTTGGAAAAACGCACCGGCCGGCCACGCGCCAGCCGCCACAGACCGGATCGATCCGTTCCGCTACACGCGGCGAGAAACCGAAACCGTCGTGCTCGGCAGCCATCCTTGCGGTGGCTCGCAGCCCCCGCGCGTCATCGTCGCAGCCCGACCGGATGCCCCGATACAACCGATCTCACCGGCGCTCAAAGACACGCCGATCGAAGGCTGGCTCGTTCGCGTGGATACCCCTGCCGCCCTCACCACGGTCTCGGCCCAGCATGGCACCGGGCTCGTACTCGAATTGGCTGCGGCCATCGCACCGGCCGACCTCACGGCCCAAGCCACACGCCTGCCGGCCGGCACGCTGCTCGTACGCCGTTTCACCCAGGGCGAAAGCGCGCTCCTCGCCGAGTTTGCCGCGCTCGCAGCCAGTCAAAGCTGGCTGATCGCCGTCGACGCCTCCGCGGCGGTCGTCGAACACCTGGCCACGACGGTCAAGGCACACCCGGCCACCCGTTGGTTGTTTACCCTTTCGGCTCCGACACTCGACGCGACCACCGGCCATGCCCTCGGAGCCTACCGGCAGCTCGCCGAGACGCTCCGCCGCCATCAGCTGCATACGCCACTTTGGATACGCAACACCCGCGCGACGGCCACGCAGCCGGGCTCGGATTTTCTCGCCCACCTTCTCGAAGCCAGCCTGCTCACGGGCAGCCTGTTGTCCGACGGGCTCGGCGATCTCGTCAGTGTTGAGACAGTTACCGATCCAATTTTGGCATCGAAACTCGCCTACAATGTCCTCCAAGGCGCCGGAGCACGCATTACCAAGGCGGAGTTTGTCGCCTGCCCCAGCTGTGGCCGTACGCTGTTCGACCTGCAAACCACGGCCAAGCGCATCCGCGCGCAGACCGGGCACCTCAAGGGCGTCAAAATCGCCATCATGGGCTGCATCGTAAACGGCCCCGGCGAGATGGCCGATGCCGACTTCGGCTACGTCGGCGGCGCTCCCGGGAAGATCAACCTCTACGTCGGCCGGCAATGCGTGCAGTACAACATCCCGCAAGATGAGGCCGACGCCCGCCTGATCGCCCTCATCCGCGAGCACGGGAAATGGGTCGATCCAGAGGGAGTCTCCAAATCGTAACCGTTTCGTCGTATCCAGAACATTGGCGACAGCGGACTAAAGGCCCTAGCCAGACGTCAGGGATTTCCCGAGGGAAACCGCCATCCGCTGGTATCGTTTACCCAGTACGCCTACGCCAAAACACGTATTAAGCCTGCACAGGACACGTACCGCGGACGGTCTCAAAAAGGAGGGGGCGCGTTGTGAATAACTTGTCGAGAAGTTGCTCTTGAAATGCCACCCGGCTTCTTGGTTACTCGCCCCCCTCGATTTTCTCCCCCGGTCCCTCCGGCTTGTTCTTTTCCCACTCGATTTCCCCGCCCTTTCGTCCCTCTGCGATATCTAACCTTGTCAATGTCCGCCAAGCACTTGCAAAGCTGCACTCCGAACACCCCCTCGGTTGGCCGACTCTCACCCACTTTCGTCGCGAGCAGGATTGATTTGGTGCCCGAAACCGAGTTGGCTGGAACTCCCCCAAGACCAATTGTGAATAATTTCTGACCGCGCACCTAACCATGTCCACTTCGACCATGCTTCCCAGCCTTTGGGAAACCGTGAAATGCGACTTCAAGGGACTCTTCCCTGAAGACGTATTCCACATGTGGTTCGAACCCATGGTGTGCTTGGAGTCCACCGAGGAGCAGATGACCCTCGGCGTCCCCAATGACTTTGCGGCCATCTGGATACACGACAACTATCTCGACCTGATCACCCAGCGGCTTCGCCTGACCTCGGGCCGCATGATCACCGTCACCCTGAAAAAGACGGACTCGGCCGCAGCGCCCCAGCAGGAAACCGAGCCACGTGCCGGCATGCAGGAAGCCGCTGGCAATGCGCGTGTTCGCGCTCACCAACGCCGCTCCGCACGCACCGAAGGCCACTCCATCGCCTCGGGCTCCCTCAATGCGCGTAACACCTTCGAAACCTTCGTCGTAGGCAGTAACAATCAGATGGCGCACGCCGCCGCCATGGCCGTCGCCCAGTCGCCTGGCCAGGCCTACAACCCGCTCTTCATCTACGGAGATACGGGCCTCGGGAAAACCCACCTGATGCACGCCATCGGGCATGCGATCCTCCGGCGCAACCCGGAAGCCAAGATCGCCTACCTCTCGACGGAAAAATTCACCAACGAGTTTATTGAAGCGCTTCAAGGCCAGAGCCTCACGCGCTTCCGCCAACGCTACCGCCACGTCGATGTCCTCCTGATCGACGACGTACAGTTCCTCGCCGGCAAAGAGCGCATCCAGGAAGAGTTCTTCCACACCTTCAACGAGTTGTTTGAGTCCGGTAAGCAGATCGTGCTCTCCAGCGACCGCCGCGCCAGCGAGATCCAGAAGCTCGAAGCCCGCCTCGTCTCCCGCTTCGAATGGGGCCTGCCCGCCGACATCCAAGCCCCCGATGTCGAGACGCGCATCGCCATCCTCCGTACCAAAGCGACCTCCCTGAAGTTCGACCTCCCAGCGGCGGTTTTAAACTTCATCGCTCAAAACGTTTCCAAGAACATTCGCCGTCTCGAAGGCGCCCTCATCAAGGTCGCCAGCTATGCCAATCTCACCGGCAAGCCCATCGACCTGCCCACGGCTGAAATGCTCCTGCAGGACGTGCTCATCGAGCAGGCGCAAAACCTTCTCACGATCGAGGTCATCCAAAAACGCGTCGCCGATCACTATCAGATCCGCCACAGCGACATGACCAGCAAGCGCCGCCCGGCCAACATCGCCATTCCGCGGCAGATCGCCATGTATCTCTGTCGCCAGCTCACCAAGCATTCGCTCCAGGAAATCGGCGATTCCTTCGGCGGCCGCGACCACGGCACCGTTATCCATGCCTGTAAGTCCGTGGATAACATGCTTGAGCAAGACACCGCCGTCCGCGGGGCCATCGAGTACCTCAAGGGCCAGCTCGCCCGCTAAGTTCGCCTCTGCCGGGAGTTGCCACGCGCCCGCCGGGCTCTATCGTTCGGCCACGCTGGCATTGTGCCGCCAGCCCATTTTCGCACATGACCCTCACACCCGAGCAAAAACAAGCCATCTCCAGCTGGATCGCCGCAGGCGATAATCTCTCC